>DATELT010000085.1:0-13188 GCA_035276245.1 Chthoniobacterales bacterium | reverse complement strand
CGACTAGGTATGTGGCTCAACCAAATTGTTCGAGGGGGCTGGCCGTGCGTCTTTACTATACAAAAAGGAGAGTCCGCCTACGCGTCGTCTCAACCACGCTTCGCGAAAGGCGGAATCTCGTTACGTTAGCCAATCTTAATCTTCGTCGAGGATGACGCGGTCGACCATCATGTCGTCGCCCGTGCCCACATAGTGGACGTGAACGGGTACGCCGACCTTAATCTTGGTTCTGGCCGTATCTTCGTCGAGCGTCTTACCGCTCTTGGTCACATAGGTGACCGTCTTGCCGAAGCGATAACGACGCGGGCCACTGGTTTCTTTCAACACAATGGCGCTGCCTGGTGTAAACTCGGTGATTGTGCCGCCCGCTTCCGTTGTCGTAGTCGAAGTCGTCGTCTCCGAGACTTGAGCCCACGCAAACGGAGCAGCTGCAGCCACCGCAATGCTTAGTAGTAGTTTCTTCATCTTTTGGCTTTCTGTTTAGTTTTCGAGCAAGACGTGCCGCGTCCACGAGGGACGCCGGCCGCTCTGCCGTCATAGAGATATCGTGACGCTCCAAATCGACGGCTGTGTAGGATCGCAAGCGAAAGATTTTATTCCGCTGAATAAAATCCGGCCTCCTTCGTCAAGCTCGACTTTCCGTTTTCCATCATGGCACGCCCGCGGCATATTCCAGCCAGATGGAACCAACCGTGCGCGACGGGGCCGAGGAGTTGCTTCAAACCTACACAGTAGACGGCGGGATCAATTATCTTGCCGCCGCCGCCCTGCTCCCCTCCCGTTCGGCTATCGATGCCGCCTGCGCCGAATTGATGAGTCTGATGTTCCCCGGTTTTCGCGGCGAACCGTTGTTCGACTCCAGCGACTTGCCCGAAGTAACACGGAGCCGGCTGCGCAGCTTGCACTCACGATTGAAGCCGGAGTTTTGCAAAAGCCTTGGCAAATATCCGCCGGATGCGGCCGTGGAAAAGCGGGCTGAGGAATTGCTGGCGGAATTCTTTTCGCAATTGCCTGCCGTGCGCAAGATGCTATGGACGGATATCGATGCGGCTTATGAGGGTGACCCGGCTGCCACCAGCTACGAGGAAATCATCCTCGCGTATCCCGCACTGGAAGCGATCGCCATTCAACGCATGGCGCACGAACTTTATTTGCGCAATCTGCCGCTCATCCCGCGAATCATGACAGAGTGGGCCCACAGCCGCACTGGAATCGATATTCATCCCGGAGCGAAAATCGGTTCGCACTTTTTTATCGATCACGGCACCGGGGTCGTCATTGGCGAGACGTGTGAAATCGGGACGCGAGTGAAATTGTATCATGGGGTCACGCTTGGCGCGCGCAGCTTTCAGAAGGACGAAGAGGGGAGAATCAAAAAGGGCGGCAAACGACATCCAACGGTGGAAGACGATGTGACGATTTACCCGAATTCGACAGTGCTCGGCGGCGAAACCGTGATTGGTGCGCGCAGTACAATCGGTGGAAATGTTTTTTTGGTACAAAGCGTGCCGGCGGATTCGCTCGTTTCCTACGAGGAGACACAATTGCACATTGTCCAAAAGCGCCCGCGCCTGCGCGGTCGAAGAAACGGTAGCTTCGGGGGATGATTTATCTCGATTACAACGCGACGACGCCGTTATGTGAGCAGGCGCGAGTGGAGATGCTGCCGTTTCTTGAGGAAAAGTTCGGTAATCCGTCGAGCGTTCATGCCGCTGGACGCGAGGCGCGCGCTGCAATCGACGACGCGCGCGATCGGCTGGCAAGTTTGCTCGGCGCGAAACCGCACGAGTTGATTTTTACGAGCGGCGGAACGGAAGCGAACAATCTTGCAGTTCTGGGTCTCGCCCGCAGTTGCGCGGCACAGGGCAAACATCTAATCAGTGCGAAAACCGAACATCATGCGGTTCTCAATGCGGTTGAGCATCTGGAGAAGTGTGAAGGTTTCGAGGTCACGTGGCTCAATGTCTCAGAAAACGGTCTCATCGATCTAAATCAATTGGCCAATGCGATTCGAGACGACACCGTGCTCGTCTCGATAATGCACGCGAACAACGAGACGGGCGTTATTCAACCGCTGCGTGAGATCTCGGAAATCTGTCGCGAAGGTGACGTTCTCTTGCACAGTGACATGGTGCAGTCTTTCGGAAAGATTTCTGGCCAAGCTGTTTCCCTCGTTGATGCAGCCAGTTTTGCTGCTCATAAATTTTACGGACCCAAGGGCGCCGGGCTTTTGTTTTTGCGGAGCGGAATTCCGATTGAACCAATTCAGTTCGGCGGCGCTCATGAAAATCAGCGGCGACCTGGGACAGAAAATGTCGCGATGATTGCAGGTATGGCCGCGGCAGCGGAGTTTGTGCAACGCGACCGCGAATTCGAACAGGCGCGCGAAAGGAAATTGCGCGATCAACTTTGGCAGGAAATTTCCAGCCAGATCGAGTCAGTGGCGTTGAATGGCGACGCCAAGTGCCGATTGGCAAACACATTGAATGTCAGTCTTCCGGAGCTCGATTCAGAAACGATGCTGATGGCGCTCGACCTCGAAGGCGTATGCGCGTCGAGTGGGTCGGCCTGCATGGTCGGGAGTGTAGTCGCGTCGCACGTTTTGCTGGCCATGGGCCTGCCGCTGACGGTGGCCAAATCTGCGATCCGGTTTTCGCTCGGTAAACACACGACTGCGCAAGAAATTTCCACAACGGCCGGGATTGTCTCCGAGATTGTGCTGCGAACGAATGCGAAACGCCGCGAGAGAAAAGTCGCCGTTTAAGCAGCTCGAATTCTGTTTCGAGACGCCCATCCTTTTCCCACTGCCGTCGGCGGCAGCCCTACAAGAACATGCGGTGTCGCTGCTACTCGGCCTCGGGGCCGAAAATCTGGCGGCCCGTTTGCGACTGGACTGGAACGATCGCATGCGCACTACCGTCGGTCGTGCTGATTTCCAGCGCTCGCTCATTTTGCTTAATCCGGCTTTGCAAAAATTCGGCCCCGCCGAAATCGATCGAACGCTGCGCCATGAGCTAGCCCACCTGTTAGCGCATTTCCGATCGAGCAGACGGATTCTGCCCCACGGACCACAATGGCGGAAAGCGTGTTGTGATCTTGGGATCCCAGGCGAGCGCGCCGGTCATACTTTGCCGTTGATCGGCCGTGCCTTTTGTCGTCGATTCGTCTACAGGTGCGTGCACTGTCAGCGCCGCTTTCCGCGGGTGCACCGGATTCGCCGCGCCACCGCCTGCCTGGACTGTTGCCGAAAGTTTGCGCGAGGCGATTATGATGAACGTTTTCGGCTCCGGCTTGTCAAAGGCTCCTCCTGAGCTAATTTTCCGCGTTTTTTAGAAAATCCTCCCCAGTGAAAATCAGCTTCCTATTTTTGGCAGCAATAACTGCCGCTCTCGCCTCAGCTTCCTTCGGCTATGTGCGCGAATTCGATAACGGTACGCCAATCGCCTGGGTGAAAGACCGCACTGTCGTCATGCAGGTTTCCCTCGGCACCGGGACCCGCATTCTGCGCGATGGTTTCACCTCGTTTAACGATTCCGCTATTGATGCGCTCAAAGTCTGGAACCAGCACCTCGCGCATATGCAATTTTCCTGGGTCAAAAACTCGCCTGTCACGCCCGCCCAGGGCGACGACGAAATGTCAGTCTTCTTTGATACGAAAGTCTTCGGCATGAATTTTGGGAGCGGAGTTTTGGCGGTAACTTTGCTGTCGGACCGCAGCGGTAACTTTGAAGAAACGGATACGGTTGTTAATAGCGCGATCTCCTGGGATTCCTATCGTGGGCCGCTTACTCCGCCGGTCTACGATTTCCATCGGGTCATAATGCATGAATTTGGCCACACTGTTGGACTCGACCATCCCGATCAGGCCAATCCAAAGCAAAATGTGGTTGCGCTTATGAATTCGCATGTGAGTGACCTCGACACCCTGGCTCAGGATGACATCAACGGCGCGACCGCGATTTATGGGACTGGTCCAGCCTACAACTCAATTCCAAATGCGCCGGTGTTAATGGATCTTTCCACGCGCGGCACGACTTTTACAGGGAACAACGTGCTCATCGGCGGCTTTATTGTTCAGGGATCACAACCTGCGCAATTAATCGTTCGATGTCTGGCCTATTCGCTCGCCAGCTACGGTGTTTCCGGTGCTCTGGGTGATTCGGTTATCGAACTTCACGATGCTAATCGCATCATCGCTTCCAACGACGACTGGTTTACCAGCAGTGACGCCGCAACGATCTCCAGTTACCATCGCGACCCACCTAATAGTATCGAGTCAGCGCTCCTGATTACGCTGAATCCTGGAAATTACACTGCTATCGTCAGATCGTATTCTGACGCGCAGCAACCTGCGCAAAGCGGAGTCGCGCTCTTCGAAGTTTACGATTTGCGCAAATCGAGCAGCCGACTCGGTAATGTTTCGACACGGGGGCAGGTCGGTACTGGTGACAACATCCTCATTGGTGGCATCATCATCGGCGGGAACACTTCGAAACCGGTAGTGATTCGTGCGCTCGGCCCAAGCTTGACAAAATATGGCGTCACTGGGGTTCTGGCAGATCCCTATGTGGAATTGCGCGACGGCAACGGCACTTTAGTCGAAGCGAACAACGACTGGCAGCAAAGCCCGGAAGCGGCCACCATCATCGCGGATGGCAAAGCGCCATCGAATGCTAAAGAAGCAGCCATGGCTCCAACTCTGAATCCCGGCAATTATACTGCGCTGGTTAGCGGGGTGGGGGGTACGACCGGGACCGCATTAGTTGAGGTATATGACGAGAGCCCCTCGCCCTAGCGCCAAGGAGCATCTCTCCGACTTGCCTTTAGTGGAAAGGGCACTTCCTGTCGCCCTAATTTTTGTTAGCTTAAGGTGGATCGGCCGCTCCGCGGGCGATGTTTGCGGCTTCGCCGCCGGATTTAACATCGACCGACGGAGCGCTCAATCCACTTCTCTGCCGGTTGAATGGGCGGCCTCTCGTTATTCTTCCGCCTCGGTCGCGCCATCGGCGGTCTGGCCGCGTAATTTTGCCTGAATAAAGAGATCCAGATCGCCGTCCATGACCGCCTGGACGTTGCTCGTTTCGGTGCCCGTCCGATGGTCCTTCACCATCTGGTAGGGTTGAAAGACATAGGAGCGAATCTGGCTTCCCCAGGCCACATCGCCCTTTTCACCGTAGCGGCGGTCCATTTCCGCCCGCTTCTTGTCCTGCTCCAGCTCGTACAGCTTCGCTTTCAGCATTTTGATTGCGAGTTCCCGATTTCGCAGCTGGCTTCGCTCCGCCTGGCACGCTACCACGATACCGGTCGGTTTGTGCACAATCCGAACTGCCGTTTCCACCTTGTTTACATTCTGGCCGCCTTTTCCGCCGCTGCGATAAGTACCAATTTCAAGATCGGCCGGATTGATTTCAATCGGCGCGCTTTCCGCGATTTCGGGAACGACATCGACACTGGCAAATGAAGTGTGTCGCCGTTTGTTGGCGTCGAAGGGCGAGATTCGAACGAGCCGATGGACCCCGCGCTCGGTATTCAAGTAGCCAAAGGCGTATTCGCCGGTAACCAGCAAGGTCGCCGATTTGATTCCCACTTCTTCGCCTGTTTGAATATCGACCATTTGCGATTTGAAACCGTGACGCTCGATCCAACGCTGGTACATTCGCAATAACATATCAGCCCAATCACACGATTCGGTACCACCGGCGCCGGAGTGAATGGTGAGGAAGGCATTGGCACTATCGTTTTCGCCGGAAAGAAATTGGCGCAACTCGAAGTCGGCTAATTTCTGAGCGAGTCGTTCATGCTCCTGTGCTACCTCGCGCTCCGCTTCGACGCGAGCGTGAGCATCGTTCTCCTCCTCGGTCAGTTGTCGCAGAGCATCGAAGTCTGCAATCTCGCGTTCAAGGTCGCGGACAGGATTGATCAGGGACTTCAAGCGCGACACTTCCTCGACGTCGGCTTGGGCGCGTTCCCGGTTGCTCCAGAAATCGGGCGCGGCCATTCGCCCTTCGAGCGCGCTTAATTGTTGCTGCAGCTTGTCGACCTCAAAGAAACCTCCGCAGGGCGCCCGCGCGTTTCCTTAAGTCTTCCCCATCAACAATCACAATCTCGTTAGCCATGACGGAAAGATACCCGAAGGTTCGATTCGACGCAATGCTACCGCTGCGGCGACGGCTTCGAATTCTTCGCTGGCTCGAGCCTAAAGATGGTTTCTCCTTCCTTCATCAGGTCAAGTCGATCGCGCGCGATCGTTTCCAGATAAGTTGGATCGGTTTTGAGCCAGTTGATCTCACGCGTCGCTCGCGCCAGTAGAAGCTTTTGCTCATCCGTCTGCGCCTGGAGGCCATCGATCTCGGCCAGCGCGGCCTGCTTCTGTTTGTAAAGCGGAACGAACAAACTGATTATCACCAGCCAGAGCGCGAGAAATAACAGGACGAAAAGTATCCGGTTTAATCGCTGCCAGATCGTGGCCTCGCGACGCGCACGGAAATCAGCATAGCCGGGCTGATCCACTAGCGCATCTTACCGCCGTATACGGCGTTGTCACCAAGTTCCGCTGCGATTCGCAGCAATTGATTGTACTTCGCGACCCGGTCAGTCCGCGACAACGATCCTGTTTTGATTTGCCCGGCGTTGGTCGCGACGGCAATGTCGGCGATCGTGGTGTCTTCTGTCTCTCCGGAACGATGGGAAATGACCGTAGTATAATTGTTGTCGTGCGCCAGCTTGATCGCATCGAGTGTCTCCGTCAGCGTCCCGATCTGATTAACCTTGATTAGGATCGAATTGGCAACGTGCTCCTCGATTCCCTTGCGCAAAAATTCAACGTTGGTAACAAAGACATCGTCGCCTACCAACTGGATTTTATCGCCTAAACGCTGTGTTAACTTCTTCCAGCCAGCCCAATCATTCTCCGCGCAACCGTCTTCGATCGAGATGATCGGAAATTTTCCGCACAGCTGCGCGTAAAATTCGACCAGTTCTTCCGCCGTCCGTTTCGACCCATCGGATTTTTTGAAAATGTAGAGATTTTGCGCCCGGTCGTAGAATTCCGAGGCGGCGACATCAAGCGCGATAAAAATTTGTTCGCCTAACTTGTAGCCGGAACGTGCTACTGCCATCGCAATCGATTCCAGTGCGTCTTCGACCGAGGAGAGGGCTGGCGCAAAGCCGCCTTCGTCTCCGACCGCAGTAGAAAGGCCACGTTCATGCAGCACTTTTTTCAATTCGTGAAACACTTCGGCGCCGTAACGCAACGCTTCGGGAAAATTGGGAGCCCCCTTAGGCATGATCATGAATTCCTGAAAATCGATCGGCGCGTCAGAATGCGCGCCGCCATTCAGAATATTCATCATCGGCACCGGCAAAACGCGTGCGCCCGGTCCGCCGAGATAACGAAACAACGGGAGATTGGCCGCAGCGGCCGCGGCATGCGCAGTCGCCAAGGAGACGCCAAGCAGAGCATTGGCACCGAGATTTTTCTTGTTCGGCGAACCGTCAAGTTCGATCAGCGTCGTATCGATCTTGTCCTGTGCGCGTGCATCGAATCCTCGCAGAGCATCCGCGATTTTCCCGTTCACGTTTGCGACTGCCTTGAGAACGCCCTTGCCGCCATAGCGTTTCTTATCGCCATCGCGCAATTCCCAGGCTTCGTGTTCGCCCGTGCTGGCTCCGCTGGGCACAATCGCACGCCCGACTGCGCTGCCTTCCAGCCGTACATCGACCTCGACCGTAGGATTGCCCCGCGAATCCAAGACCTCGCGGCCGACTATTTCAGCGATGCTCGTTTGCATTTTTTCGCGCGAGTATGATGCGCGATGTCGGGACGCTGTCCAGTCCGAGTCTGACCGGTGGCAGGCTACAGCGTTTCGGTCAACTGCCTCCCTTCCCATCGAGATTCGGGCTGGTAAACTCGATCCAGATTAGTACGGTATCAGCCTGATGTTGGTCCGCGGACGAACGGCGCTGTTATTGTTGCCGATTGCGGCTGGCGCATTGATTGGTGCCCAGCCCGCCAAGCTTGCGCCTGATCAGATGGCAAAAGCCGCGCGCACCGATGCCATCACCATTCCGACACCTGGCGAACTTTTTGCTGCCTTGCAAAAACCAGGAAAACCGAATTGGACCGGCGCTTACCGCGCTCCGATCCCCACTACCTACAAAAATCGTGCGCAGCTTGCGCTCAACCTCGGCGGATTAATTGCGGATGGTTTTATCGCGGTCGAAGCGCAGGATAGCCAGCAGGTAAAAAACATTGGCTCGGATGTGATCAAACTGGCCAAGGCGCTTGGCGTTAGTCAGAACATTCTCGGTCGAAGCAACAGCATCAATGATTTTGCGGAAACGAACCAGTGGGATTCGCTTCAGGAAGAACTCGAGGCGACGCAAAACGAAGTGAAGAACTCGATGCAGTCGCACAGCGACCAGGATTTGGTGATTTTGGTCAGCATTGGTGGCTGGATTCGCGGGACACAGGTGGTGAGCGGCTCGGTTGCGGCCAACTACGATGAACGCAGCGCAAAACTACTGCGGCAACCGGGATTGGTCAGCTTTATTCACTCCAAGCTGAATGATGTTTCGCCAGAATTGCGCAATGATCCTTTGGTCAAAAATGTGAACGAACAGCTCACCAACTTGGAAAAGCTGGTGACGTTTCCCCCCGGCAAATCTCCCAGCCCCGATGACGTTCGCAAAGTGAACAGCGTGGTCACCGATTTAATTCAGCAAATTCAACACAAGACCGACACAAAATGAGACGCGGCCTCTTTTTCATTACGTTGTTGGTTATTGCCGGCGCACGGGTTTCTCTGGCCGATACGGATGCGGAAGTGAACGCTCGAAAGAATGCGCTGGACGTGGCGGGCGCATTTACTAACGACGGTTTCAAACTTCGCGATGGGCATTGGTGCGGCATGTTAAAGCCACAGGATCACGCTTTGATCGCGGTCAATCTATACGCCGGCAATCAGTATTGGTTCGCCGTCGGCGCCACCGACCCGGCCAGGAAAATCGCGGTCAACGTTTATGATGAAACCGGTAAACTGCTGACGACAGACCATTACGATGGCGGAGACCGGGCCGCCGCGGGGTTTTCACCGATTGACAGCGGTCAATATTTCGTTTCGGTCGATCTAGTGGAGGGCAGGTCCAGCAGTTTTTGCCTTATCTATTCTTATAAGTAGGCTGAGCGAGGAATAGGATTAGCTTTGGAAGTCCCTCTCCATGAAGCTATCGAGCTGTATTTCCGGCGGAATGCTCATGCTGCTTGCGTTCTGGGGAATGAGTTGTTCGACCCCGGGCTCGACAGCCTCAGCCGTGTCCAACAGCGGGAAATACTATCTGGTTAGCGCTAGGGAGGCGGCGTTTTTTCGCTACGGACCCCAGCAAGCGAATGGTCCCGATGAAAGGCTGCCGCACGGTACGCTGGTTGGTCTCCTGGGTACATCATTCGGATATAGCGAGGTTCAGCTCATGAATGGTGTGCAGGGTTACGTTGCTAGGCGGGACCTTCAAAGCGCGCCACCGGAGGTGGTTCGGGCGGCAACTAATCCGAATCCGACTGCAAGCGCAACAAGTGGAGCGAACCGCAATCGTAGATTTCGTCACAACATAGTGGACCCGCGTTTCCTGCCGCCGCCGCCGCCCTTGCCCGAAGACCAGCCCGAGCCAACACCGATTCCCGGGACGGAGGCATCCCCCACGCCATAACTGGACAAGCGCGGCCTGCTGCGGATTAAGTAGGCGGCAAATTGTTATGAAAGCCGTGCAGGTTTTTTATGAAGGCAGGGTGCAGGGAGTCGGTTTTCGTTACTCCGTAAGACAAATCGCGAAGGGATTCAACGTCACCGGATGGGTGCGCAATCTGGCTGATGGCCGGGTCGAATTGCAGGCGAGCGGAGAATCCGAGGAGGTGGATGCGTTTTTGGAAGGCATCCGCCAAAGCGAAATCGGCTCTTTGATTCGAAAGGAATCGGCGAACGCATTGACAACTCCACCCGATACTCACGGCTTCGAAATTCGGATATGACCGAGGCGGCCATTCGCGTTAGCGACGTAAGCAAGGTATTTCCCACGCCATTTCGTCGGCGACGGATTGTCGCCTTGCAACATTTGAACCTCGAAATTGCGCCCGGCGAAATTTACGGTCTGCTCGGCCCAAACGGTTCTGGCAAGAGCACGACCTTAAAAATTATTCTTGGACTAATTCGGGCGACGCGGGGCAGCGTTCGCGTTTTTGGTCGCGATAATTCCGCCGTAGCAGTGCGTCGCGACATCGGGTTCCTGCCGGAGAACGCTTATTTTCACAAATTTCTCACCGGTACAGAAACGTTGCGATTTCACGCCCGGCTAAGCGGTTTGGGATCGCGTGAAAGAAAGTCGCGCATTGCCGAGTTGTTGGAGACGGTCGGACTGAGGCGGGCAGCTGACGCGCGTCTCAGCACCTATTCAAAGGGAATGTTGCAGCGAATCGGATTGGCCCAGGCGCTGATCCATCGACCGAAAGTTCTCGTGCTGGACGAACCAACGGCGGCGGTCGATCCCGCCGGGTCGCGCGACATTCAAAACCTGATTGCTTCTCTAAAAAAAAATACCGGCACGACCATTCTTCTTTCCTCGCATCTTCTCACGCAAGTCCAGGAAGTTTGCGATCGCGTCGGCATTTTGCACCGCGGCAAATTGATCCGCGAAGGCCGGCTGGAAGATTTGCTCGGTATTGAAAATCAAACCGAGTTCATCGTCGAAAACGCGACGCCTGAATTTCTCGATCAACTCGAGCAGCAAATTACCTCGATCAATGGGCGCGTCGTGCTGCGCCGCACACCGCAGACTTCCCTCGAGCAATTATTCCTCAAGGTGACCGAGGCCTCTGACGAATGACCTCCTCTTTGAGCCGCATTGGCGCGATCGCCCGCACCACTTTCATCGAACTGGCGCGACTGCGCGTTTTTTATGTCCTGGTTCTTTTCGCTCTCGTCCTCATCATTAGCTCTTCATTCATCGCACGCATCTCCTTCCAACAGGAGTTGCAGGTGACCCGAGACATTGCCCTTGGCGCGATCAATTTCTTTCTCAGCATGCTGGCAATCGTTGCAACCGCGCAGTTGTTGCCGCGCGATCTCGAAGACCGGGTCATCTATAGCGTGCTGGCAAAACCGGTTCGACGGTTCGAATACATGATTGGAAAATTTTTTGGAGTGCTCGGATTATTAGTGATCTCTCTTATCGCCATGAGTGTTCTTTGCCTGGCCGTAATTCATCTGCGGGAAGGATCGGCTGTTCGGGAAACAATGCAGCAGATGACGCAATCGCCTCCGGAGGAACTGGAACGTGCTCTGACCGCGCTGCACCAGGCCGGAGTCAATCAGGAGTTGGTTTTTGCGCTGTTGCTCACGCTGACCAAGGCCGCCATCCTGGCTTCGGCGACGCTTTGCATTTCCAGTTTTGCCACTTCAAACATCTTTACCATTAGCGCCATGGCCATGGTTTATTTGGTCGGTCATCTTGAGGCCGTCGCGCGCGATTACTGGCTGCATCAACACTCAGCGGGCTGGTGGATCCGCGCTTTTCTCGCACTCGTCGTCCTCTTTTTTCCGGACCTGCAAGCCTTCAACCTTAGCGATCAGATTATCGCCGGAGCTTCGCTTTCCAGTGTGGCGTTGACGAAACTGCTTGGACTCGGCGCCGTTTACATTGTCGGATATCTGGTGATTGGAATTGCGATCTTTGAACAACGCGAACTATGAAACTCCTGCTCGCGCTCATTGTCATTGTAGTCGGGTTCGTCCCGGCAAAGTTGAAGATGGAATCGGCCTGCCAGCAAAGCCCGCCCACCGCCCTCTCTCTCGATTTACGCGAAAAAATCGGCCAATCCGCATTTGTCGCTGTGCTCGGTGGATTTCGTTCCGTCATTGCCGATCTACTTTTCATCGACGCCTATTCAGCCTGGGAACGCACCGATTGGACGCAGCTTCTCTTACGCTTGCGACAGGCAACCGAACTGCAACCGCGCGCCATTCTTTTTTGGGAAATGGCGGGATGGCATATGGCTTGGAATGCCGGAACAGCCGCCCTGGAAGACGAATCCAAATCTCCGGCTACGCGTCGGCGGTTGCAGTCCGAGTATCTTAGGCTGGGCGAGGATTTCCTGGTTCGCGGTGTCGCCCACAATCCCGACACGCCCCAACTTTATGAAGCGCTGGCACGATTGTATCGCGACAAGTTTCACGATCATGCGCGCGCCGCCGAAAACTTCGAGAAGGCTTCGCGTCTTCCCGGACACGCCTCTTACGACGAACGCTTTTCCGCGTACGAGCTCTCCTATTGCGAAGGCCGCGAACGCGAGGCCTACGATCGATTACGTGCTCTTTATCAACGGGGCGAGAAAGAACGCCTTCCGCATCTGATCAACCAACTCCGGGCCATGGAGGAACGTCTCAATCTTCCGGCCAACGAAAGAATTCCATAAATGAGGTTTGCCATATTCAGCGATGTGCACGCAAACCTGGAGGCGCTCGAGGCAGTGATCGCGAATGCTCGTGAACATCACTGCACCCATTTCGTTTGCCTGGGCGACATCGTCGGCTACAACGCGAATCCAGGCGAGTGCGTCAAGATTGTGCGCGATCTGGATTGCCCAACTGTAAAAGGAAATCATGACGAAGAGGCGTCGCAGCCGGAGACATCGGGTGATTTTAATGAAATGGCAGAACGGGCTATGACCTGGACCCGCGCGCAGTTGAGTGAGGAAGACCGCCAATGGCTTCGCGACTTACGTTTCCAGCGACAGGTGCGCGATTTTACCATTGTGCACGCTACCCTCGATACTCCCTCGCAATGGGGTTATGTCTTTCGCGACCTCGATGCAGCCGCCAGTTTCACTTACCAACACACCGCCGTCTGTTTCTTCGGTCACACTCACATCCAATGTGCCTTCATCCGCGACGAACGCGCTCGTCGCACCCAGCATGAACAAATTCATGTCGAGTTTGGGAAAAAGTATTTCGTTAATGCCGGCAGCGTGGGACAACCACGTGACGGTGATTGGCGCGCTGCCTATTGCATTTACCACGCCGACGAGAATTTGATCGAGCAGCGTCGGATCCGGTACGACGTTGAACGCGCCCGCAAGAAGATCATTGCTGCCGGTCTCCCGCGTTTGCTGGCGGATCGCCTCGCGCTCGGTCGTTAGTA
>DATELT010000084.1:0-3543 GCA_035276245.1 Chthoniobacterales bacterium | reverse complement strand
GATTTTTTGCCGGCGCGCTAATTAGCACCCGTTTCGCCCCCGCCTTACTAATATGTAGTTCAGCCTTGTCCCGGCTGGTGAAAAAACCGGTCGACTCCAACACCACGTCGACCCCCAAATCTTTCCACGGCAGATTCCCCGGATCGCGTTCCTTTAGAATCCAAATCTTGTGCCCGCGCACGACGATGTTCTGATCATCATAACTGATCTCGCCGTCGAATTTCCCGTGCACTGAGTCCCATTTCAGTAAATGCGCCAGCGTACGGGTGTCAGTCAGATCATTGATCGCGCGGACCCGTTTGACGTCGCTTTGTGACATGGCGCGAAGAACATTGCGTCCAATGCGCCCGAAGCCGTTAATGCTGTAATTTGCCATAATAAAACATTTTCAGGTTAACGATTTCCGAGAACGTCGGAATCGAGTGAGCCCAGAAAGTAAAATGCGGAAAGGACCGAAGCAATGGCGAAGTGGCGCAGCGATGCTGCTTTCCTTGTTGTGCTGCCAGATTGGGGGCGCTCGTCCAACTGATCCCTCGCAAATGAAAACGATACTCGTGTTCGGCGACAGCTTATCGGCGGGTCTTGGGATTAGCCCGCGCGACGCCTGGCCGATGCTGTTGCTCGAAAAGCTCCGTCCGATCAGTTCCCATTTTCGGGTGACCAATGCCAGCGCTAGTGGTAGCACCACCGAAGACGGCCTGCATCGTCTCCCGCCGCATCTCGATCGCCCAATTGATATTTTTGTTCTCGAGCTCGGAATCAACGATGCCTGGCATGGCATCCCCGTCGAAAAGATTCAGGCCAACCTGCAATCGATCATCGACCATGTGAAAGAGCGCAATCCGAATGTGACTTTAGTGGTTGTGGGAATGCAATTTCCGCTTCCGTCTTCCGATGCCGATTACATGACGGTGTTTGGGAAAATATTCGGCGAACTGGCCGAAAAAAATCACGCCGCGCTCGTCCCGTACTTGTTGGATGGCGTGGCCGGAAATCCCGACTTGAATCTACCTGATCGCGTCCATCCCAACGCCGCCGGCCACAAAATCCTGCTCGAAAGCGTGTGGCGCGTCCTCGAACCCATCGTTCGCGAGGCCGCAACAAAATAATGCCGCACGGGTAGCGCATGCACATTGGAGCGGCAGGCTCCGCGAGCCCGCGTCTTCCGGGGAGCGCGGGGCTGCCCCACCTTGAGCAAGCTGTCCAGGCACAGTCTCGGCAAGCTGCCGAGAATCCGAGCCGCGCCGGCGTAGCAGGCTGGCGGCCTGCGCTCCCCTATCCACTGGTCGGCCCACAGCCTGCTATGAATGGACGGGATGCCGAGCGCCGAATTACCGTTTTCTGCTGCTACTTGCGTTGAACCGCATTGCGAAACCGGGCTCCCGGACGCGCCTCGTTCGTGGCGGCAGACGTGGCGCGATCACGCCTATATTCTACCGAGCATTTTTCTCTCGCTGATTGTCTGCGCCTGGTTTGTCACCTGGGGGGACTGGAGATTTTTCGATCCGGAAAATTTCTGCGGATTCTACGATGCACAGGCGTTGTCAATGATCGATGGCCGTTTCGATGTTCCACCGGAGGCAATCGGCAATGAGGCATTCATTTTCCACGGAAAAGCATACGGCTATTTCGGGGTTGGCCCGGCGCTCTTACGTCTTCCACTGATCGTCGTTTTTCAGAAAATGGACGGACGTTGGAGTCGCATGATGATGCTCGTTGGATGCGGCATTAATTTGCTGTGCGCCTATCGCATCCTCCGGCTCATTCGTTCTAACGACAACGTCACCACACCGGCCCAACGGTTACTGCATTCCTTTTTCATTCTATGCGTGGGAATCGGTTCCACGAACGTCTTCCTTGCCGGCCGGTCCTTCACTTATCATGAAGCAATCATGTGGGGCGGCGCATTCAGTCTGCTCTTTACATTGATGATCTTGAAATATCTGACGCAGCCTCGCTGTCGGTGGCTCCTCTTAGCGGGTTTCTTCGCCTTTATGTCCTTACATTGCCGCCCAACAGTTGGAGCGGGGGCCTTGCTCGGGATCTGCCTGATCAGTGTGATACTGGCTTGGCGCTCCCTGACAAAATCGCAAGCCACACAATCACTGCTTGGCTTTACCGCCGTAGCGGCGGGACGGCATGGCCTCATTGCCGCAGCTGTCGTCGTCATAACTTTGGCCACATATTTTGGGATTAACTACGCGAAGTTCCGGACATTCAATGGCATCCCTCTGCAATACTACGCCTGGTACAATGCGGTCCCAATCCGCATGAAGATCACAGGTGGAAAGCAAATAAATCCCAAGAACATCCCAACTGGCCTGGCAACATATTTCGGTCCAAACGGGATGTCATTCGATCATCAATTCCCTTGGATACTCTTATCGCATCAGCCCATTGCCCTGGGTTCGCCTACAACCGAGATGGTTGAAGGTTTTTCCAGCGTGCCCGTAAGCATGCCGGCCCTGGCACTTCTTGGCACGTTCGGATGCGTGGCACTTGTGCGCGGTTCCAGCGTTTTCGTCCGGCGTATGCGCCTCCCAGTACTCACCTTGCTCCTCGGCGGCGGGATCGTTCTTGGTTGCGTCGATATAACCGAGCGTTACCTGCACGATTTTTATCCCGGTTTGATTCTCTGCGCCGCAGTGGGCCTCTCGCGACTCGAAACCAAAGAGAAGCTCTGGAGGCCAGCGGTTCTGATCGCCGCCCTAACGATCATGAGCATAGTCGTTAACTGTTCATTTTCGTTCGTTCACCAGCGCACCGGTTACGATGCGCCACGGAGCAAGCTGGCCGAATACACATGCCTTCAGGAAACGGTTGCTCGTCTGCTGCATGGCCGCCGTTGAGTTCAGTTAGCATCCCGATCCACTAGTCGGGCTCGGACAGACTCGAGACGGCCACGAACCTGTTTTCATGCGTAAATTTAATCGATGGTCCAACCGCTCAATCCTCATCACCTCGATCCAGCCGACCCACATAATTTGCAGGACGCAGACGGGCCGGTCCTCGAACGAATTACAATCGCGACCGAAGGCGAAGATTGCGACGAATGCGTTCGCAAATTGCGAGCACCGCTCATGAAAATTCCGGGCGTGTGCGATGTACGAGTGGATACCAAACGTGAACGCGTAATCGTTACGTTTGACGCCCGAAAAACGCATGCACCCGATCTGCACGACGCCATTTTACAAAGCGGCTACAAGCCCGGCGCGTTTGCAGATTAGGATAACGCGCTGGACAATCGAGCGCCGCGAGCCCGCATCTGGGGACGCGGGCTGCTAACCCCTAGTTGCCGCCAGGTTGCCGGCAATAACGCAATGCTCCGCAACAGAAAAAGTCGTCCAAAGATAGTCTCGGCAAGCTGCTGAGACTTGCAGGCTAGCAGCCTGCGCTCCATGGCTGCTGCTGCGTCAGACAGTGAAACGTGCCGAACCCCCAGATTAATTCCCGACAATCGATCCCGATCACTTTTCGGCTCGGAAACAATTTCTGCAGCGTCTCGCTCGCCGGTTCGTCCATCGGGTCCGCAAAGGTCGGCAG
>DATELT010000083.1:0-23302 GCA_035276245.1 Chthoniobacterales bacterium | reverse complement strand
AGCAAATTCAGCGCAAAGTGGCGGAACATTTCGATGTGCGACTGGCAGACATGACGAGCAAGCGGCGGCCAGCGAGTATTGCCTTTCCGCGTCAGGTGGCGATGTATCTGGCACGCGAGTTAACCAAGGCATCGCTTAATGAAATTGGGGATGCATTTGGAGGGCGCGATCACGGCACCGTCCTGCACGCCTGCAAACTGGTGAAGAAGCGGATGAAAGAGCAGGACAACATTCGGCAGACCATCTCTTTCATTGACAGCGCGCTTCAGCGCTGATTGAGAGAGAGGTTGCGGATGCAGGACCAACGCCTTACATCTTAGGCTTTCCGAATGAAATTCAGCGCGACGAAAGAGAAAGTACTGGAAGGACTGCAACAGGTTCAGAACGTCGTCAGCACTCGGACGACGCTGCCAATTCTCTCCAACGTTTTGTTGCAGGCAAAAGAGGGGATGGTCAATCTCACCACCACCGATCTCGATGTCGGTGTGCGTGGCGGCTTCGAAGCGAACGTGGACAAAGCGGGCGCGAGCACGTTGCCGGCGCGGCGCCTCTTCACCATCATTCGCGAGCTGCCGTCGAGCGAAATATCAATCGAGGTCGATGGTAAAAACGCAGCTTCGATTCGGAGCGGCCAGAGTTTCTTCAAAATCCTCGGATTGCCGGAAGAGGAATTTCCACCGTTGCCCAAGTTTGAGAACGCCAAGGTAGTGACTATGCGCCAGAAAGATTTGCGCGACGGTTTGCGCAAGACCGCTTATGCCATTTCGACTGACGAGACGCGTTACGTGCTCAACGGGGTGCTCTTTAGCTTCAAAGAGAACAAACTCACGCTTGTGGCAACGGACGGTCGCCGCCTTGCCATGGTCGACATCGAACTGGAATTTCCGCGCAGCCACGAAGCCGATATTATCGTTCCAACAAAAGCGGTTACGGAACTACAACGCCTCCTCACTGATGATGGCGAGGTAAAAATCAGCGTGGGCACCGGCCAGATCGCATTCGATCTTAATGACACGCTGCTGGTCTCGAAGTTGATTGAAGGCAATTATCCGAATTACAAACAGGTGATTCCGTCGGAAGCGAAGGAACGGGTCACGCTCGAACGCGAGACCTTTCTCAATTCGCTGCGCCGGGTATCACTGCTGGCGAGCGACAAATCGAATTCGATCAAGCTCAATTTCAGCAAGAACAACATCGAGATTACCGCCAACACGCCGGAGGTCGGCGAGGCCCGCGAATCGCTCCCAGTGGTGTATAAGGGGCGCGATTTTTCCATCGCTTTTAATCCGGAATTTCTCATGGCACCCCTGCGCAATTTGGCTGACGACGAAATTTTCTTCGATCTCATCGACGAGATGAGTCCCGGTGTTTTGAAAATCCAGACGCCGTTTCTTTATGTGCTGATGCCTATGCGCGTCAGTGCGTGATAGCGTCGAACACCGTTACGACGGCGAGCTGGGTCAGATCGTCGTTGGGGGCGATCAATACCGTGACCTCTTTATTCTGCGGCGCCCAAACATTGGGGTCCGTCGGCCCGAAGAGAATGATACTGTGCGCTCCGGCAGCGGCCGCGAGATGAGAAATTCCGGAATCGTGACCGATAAAAGTGGATTGCTGGAGAAGCGCAGCGAGCTGAGGCAAAGGAAGATGGTGGGCAAAACGAACGCGCGATTCGTTGTCAAATGACGTGCGCAATGTTTGCCTCGCATTTTCGTCAGCTTCGCCTGAGACAATGAGGATTGAGCGAAACGAGCGTGAGCGACTTGGAAGTCGCTCTTCGTCTAGATCGGTCGCGCTGCTGCGGGAGAAACAGCCGCTCCTTGAGGCCGCGGCCCCATTCAGCACTGCCGCGATAAGTTCAATCCAATTTTCGATCGGCCAGTTCTTCTTTTCGCTGCCACTGCCGGGATGGACTGCCAAAAAAGGGGGTTCGCAATTCTCCAGAAAGGCAGAGGCAAATTTCCGATCTTCTGTAGATGGAAAGATTTTAGGCGCCAGATCGGTGGCGGTTATTCCGATCTCTTGCAGCGGCTGAGCGAGTTGTTCCGCCGCGGACATGCCTGAGACAATTTTCGACGGACCTCGCAAAATATTTTCCGCGCCGCATCGTCGTAAATTCTCTTCGAAAATCCTGTCTGGATCGTAGAGATAACTGAGGATCAGATCGAAGCCCGCGAAATATTCGCACAATTCGGGTGGAAGCTCGGCCTCTCGCGCGAAAAAGCGTGAGAGTGCAGCGTACTCGATCGAGCGGACTGCTTCGGCATAAAATCGCTTGTCCGCGATCGCTGCGATGTGCGGGTAACCAAGAATTTCGATACCAACCTTTGGATGCGCGACACGCAGGGCCTTGAGCGCCGGCAATGTCAGGACGAAATCGCCAAGCGCGCCGCCGCGGATGACGAGGATTCGTTTAATAACGAGTAAGGGCAAGAGCGATCAGCGCTGCGCCATAGACAAAACCAACAACGTTTACGCCGCGCCACCGGGCAGTTGTTTTGCTGAACCAGTTGATTTGATCGCGCAATTTGTACGGCACCATTACCCAAGTAAGACCTAACACTACCAACACGTAGGCGAACACGGTGAGGACTAGTCGACTAGGTTCGTAGCGGAAAAATGCAGCGTCGAGCATTGGTTCCGCGGCCAGCAGTGCGAGGATGCCCAAGGCACGCACGGCTAGAAATTCATCGACGAAACGCAAGGTCAGAAAAAATCCCACCGGCAGAATAACCAAAAACGGCCGGCGAAAAGCCGAGAATTCTCCCATTTCCATGGTGGAGACCAGCCAGAAACTCCACACCAGATCGACGGCAAGAATCACTATTCCCGCTGTCCGCGATCGCGGAAACGAGGCCATGAAACTGCGGGCCGAACCATCCAAGGCAAAGCCCAGTGCGCCGAACATGCAGAGAATCAGCCCTGTCACGAGCCCCGCAAGTTGCAGTGAAAAATGATAGATCATGGCGTCAATCGACCGGGCGTCCGTAAAGGCTGAAGCCGTTGGCACGCTCGATTGCGACATCAAAAATTTCGCCGATGCGATCCCTTGCCGCCTCGAAGACGACGATTTTATTCGTTCTGGTGCGGCCCATCAAACGCGCGGCGTTTGTTTTGCTTGAGCCTTCACACAAAACTTCGACGCGAGTTCCAACCAGTTTTTCATTCGCGCGGCGGGTCGAGGCATTGACAATTCCAAGCAAGTCCTGATTGCGCGCCTCCTTTACCGTCTCGTCGATTTGATCCGTCATGCCCGCGGCGGGCGTTGCGCGCCGCGGGGAATAGCGAAAGACGAAAGCATTGTCGAATTGGAGGTGTTCGACGAGATCGCGGGTTGCTTTGTAATCGGAATCGGTCTCGCCCGGGAAGCCGACGATGATATCGGTCGTCAACGCGATCCCTGGGCGAGCGGCGCGAATTTTGTCGACCAGTTGCGCGTATTTTTCCGCCGTATAAGCCCGGTGCATCGCCTTGAGAATTCGATTCGATCCCGACTGCAGCGGCAAATGCACGTGCTCGGCCAATTTCGGCAAACAGGCGACGGCCTCGATCAGGTCATCACGGAAGCCTATCGGATGCGGCGAAGTAAAGCGTAAACGTTCCAGCCCGTCGATCGCGCTGACGGCTTCGAGCAACTGCACGAATGGGCTTTTCTTGTAGCGGAGGTCTGTGATCGCCGGATCCGCGTCACCACGGCGGTCATAGACCGCCGCTACAGCCGGGAACTCGTGGCGACCATAGAGATTCACGATCTGGCCAAGAAGAGTCACTTCCTTCACACCGTACGTGACGAGAGCGCGAACTTCGGAGACGATTTCGCCAATGGCGCGGCTCCGTTCTGCTCCCCGCGTGTGCGGCACGATGCAAAAGGTGCAGTGCATGTTGCAGCCTTGCATGATGGAAACAAACGCAGTGGCCTGCTTTGCGGCCAGCGACTGTTCGCGAATCGTCGATTGCGAGCCGGCTTCTTCCTCTATGTCCACGATAGAAAAACGTGGATCGTCCATGCGATGGAAACCAGGATCACCGATCCCGGCCACAGCACGTTTGTGCAGGACCAAATCATCCACGTAGTCAGCTACGCGATGAAATTTTTGTGTGCCGATCACAAGGTCGAGATGCGGAATTTCTTTTAACAATTCAGCGCCGCGTGCCTGTGCCATGCAGCCAAGAAATCCAAAGACGGCTTCCGGGCGCCTTTTGCGGATGCGGCCAAGCATTCCCATTTTGCCCAGCGCCTTCTGCTCCGCCATGTCGCGCACGCTGCAGGTGTTGAGTAGAATGACGTCGGCCTCCACCTCGGAATGGACGCGCTCATAGCCACGGGCAACGAGGGAATGCGCGACCTGCTCGGAATCGCGTTCGTTCATCTGACAGCCGTAGGTTTTGATGAAAAATTTCGGCACGGCTCGCGAACGATACACAGGGTCGGCGAAAGTGCCATTACCTCAACGAGCAGCACGTAAGTTTTTCATTTGCATGTTGTAACGCAGGACCGTCGATGACTGCCAAAATGGCATCGCTTTTTCGTTCCGCTTCCATTTCAATTCAGGCTACGGATGAATGAGCCAGCGATCGGAATTATTGGCGGCAGTGGCCTCTACCAGCTGGAGGGTTTTGCCGATTTGGCCGAGCACAAAATCAAAACGCCATTCGGCGCACCGTCCGACTCCATCGTCGGGGGGACAATGTCTGGCCGAAGCGTTTATTTTTTGCCGCGACACGGGCGTGGACACCGCATCCTGCCGCACGAACTGAATCATCGCGCGAATATTTACGCGCTGCGTTCTCTCAACGTCCGCTGGATCATTTCCGTGGCAGCAGTAGGTAGTTTGCAGGAAAAATACGCCCCGCGCGACATCCTGTTGCCATCACAGTTTTTTGATCGGACGAGTTTGCGCTGCTGCCATACGTTCTTCGGTGAAGGAATCGCGGCCCACGTTTCCTTTGCCGACCCGATCTCGGCCAAGCTGCGGCAGATGGTAGCGGAAGTTACACGTTCCACCGGCGCCACTGTTCACAATGGCGGCACCTATGTAAACATGGACGGCCCGGCCTTCTCCACTCGCGCCGAATCGGAATTCAATCACCGAAACGGGTTCGATGTCATCGGGATGACCAATTTGCCCGAGGCGAAGCTGGCGCGCGAAGCGGAGATCGCTCTCACCACAATGGCGATGATATCGGATTACGATTGCTGGAAGATGGAAGAAGAAACCGTTTCGGTCCAAACCGTCATTGGACACCTGCTCGCTAATGCGGAAACAGCAAAGAAAATTCTCGCGCGCGTGATCCCCGAGATTCCGCGCGAAGCAAACTGGCCGGAACATCGCGCGCTCGAAACCGCCATAATCACGGATCGAAAATTGTGGCCCGCGTCAACGATCAAAAAGCTCGGGCCGATTATTGAACGGTTTTTGTAGAGTAGGCGGCACAATTTACGAGCCACTGCCGCCCGCGGAAAGTCCGGAAGACGTGGCACCCGGCCGGGCTCACGATCCAACTCGAAATCCAGGTTTGGTTCCGTCGCCATTGTTAGGTTATTCGGCGGCGACGGGGACATCTTGATAAAGATGTGACCGGACGCGTCTGCGGCGGCGGGTACAAGCGCGACAGGGAAATCTGCGGCGGCATATTTTCTGGAACTCAGAGCCAGAGACCCCACGACAGCAATGAGGCGGCATCGGTCCAGACACCGGATTTGGTATCGCCAAGAACCACTACGATCACATCTCGCCCCGGTCGTGAACCACTCGCAATCAGGCAATGTCCGGCGGCTTCGGTGTAACCAGTCTTCATTCCATTACAAAATGGAAGGCGTTTCAAAACTTTGTTGGTATTTTCCAACTCACGCGTTCGTCCGTTGGCGTAGCGAAAAACGAGCTGCGGCAAGCAGACAATTGAACGAATGGTGGGATTTGCATACGCCGCGCGCGCAATGATTGCCAGATCGCGCGCGGTGGAATATTGACCGGGCATCGGTAAGCCGTTCGGGTTGGTGAAGTGCGAATGCGTCGCTCCGAGCATCTGCGCTTTCGCGTTCATCTTATCAGCAAACGCGTCGAGGCTGCCGGCATTATCGCGGGCTAAACAGCGCGCAACGTCGTTCGGACTTTTCACTAAGAGCGCACGTAGCAGGTCAATCCGCTGATACGATTCACCAGGCCGAATGTTCAACCGGACCGGTTCCGCAAACGTATCGATCTGCTCCACTTTGACCGGCCGATCGAGATAGCCAGTTTCGGCAATAATCAGTGCTGTCAGCAACTTTTGTGTACTGGCTGCCGGCCGCGGCTGATCCGCATTTTTCTCGTGCAACACCGCGCCGGTGCGCGCGTCAACTACCATCACCGAATTCGCGCGCGTATTCGGGACGGCACCGGAACGTCCTGGATTAAGAACCGACGCCGGAATTGAAACGTCGTTTGCTGCTGCCGAGTCGATCGAGGAGCGCTTGCGCGCGGTTTTGGTGGTGCGCCTATGCACCCCCGTTGGGCGGACAACGTTGGGCGCATCCTCATCGTCCGGTGCGATTTCGGCCGTGACGCTACCGAGCAAGAGGAGCCCACAAATTGCTAGCGAAACCCAACGCACCTGTCGTTTCATTGGCGGTGAATAATTATAGGTTCAGCTATTCGCGGTTTCTAAATTAGCCAGTTCCGCGCCCACGCTGAATCAATTCGATTTCGTAACCTTCCGGCGCGTCGATGAATGCGATAGCGCCGCCGTCGCCAAGCAAATGAGGGCCATCAGAGAGCGGGTAACCTTTGGCCGCAGTCTGTTTTGCGAATTTTGTCAAATCCTCCACCTCAAACGCGAGATGGGTCAGATCCGGCCCGACGACGACTGGGCCGCTCTGGTCGTATTTGCAGATCTCGATCTCTTCTTCGCTTCCCGGAGCCTTGAAGAAAACCAATTGAGAGCCGCGTCCGGAGGTGTGCCGTCGTGTTTCCTCCAGTCCAAGGACATCTCGGTAAAACGCGACCGTCTTTTCCAGGTCGGTCACGCGATAACGGGTGTGCAGTAATTTCTTGATCATCGCTAAACTAATTGCCGCGACCTCGCCTCGAATTCAAATTCGACAATGCTGTGCCTCGGCTTGGATAGCGGGACAACCACCTGCAAGGGTCTGGTTCTTGACGCTGACACCGGAAAAGTTCTCGCCCAGGCGAACGCCCCGCATTCGTTTGTTAAGGCCCCGCGCGGCCACGTCGAGCAAGATCCGCAGATCTGGTCCAATGCAGCGGAGCGCGTGATTCTCACTTGTCTGGAGAAAATTGGAGGGCGCCGCCGCGAGCTGGTTGCCTTTGGAGTAAGTGCCCAGCAACATGGGCTCGTTACCCTCGACGATCGCAACCAGCCGGTGCGTCCGGCCAAGCTTTGGTGCGACAACTCCACCGCCGAACAAGCCGAGAAGCTGAATCGCGCCCTCGGGAACCCAGACGAACTGATCGAACGAACCGGAAATGCCATGGTTTCGGGTTACACTGCACCCAAGATTCTATGGCTGAAAGAAAATGAGCCCAAAAATTTCGATGCCACTCGCACCATTCTTCTCCCACACGATTTTTTGAATTTCTGGCTCACCGGTGAACGCCAGATGGAGTACGGCGACGCTTCCGGCACAGGATTGCTCGACATTCGATCCCGTACCTGGTGCAAGCCGCTCGCGGAGTTTATCGACAAAGATCTGCTGACTAAATTTCCGCCGCTTCGTTCTTCCACCCGGCCAGTCGGCCTCCTGCGGTCGTCCTTGCACGAGAAATTTCGACTCGGTGATATCCTCGTCAGCGCCGGTGGCGGCGACAACATGCTGGGCGCGATCGGCACCGGCAACATCAGTCCCGGCCGGCTTACGATTAGCCTTGGCACTTCGGGTACCATTTACACATTCCTCGAAAAGCCAACTGTCGATCCGCGCGGAGAAATCTCCGCCTTTTGCGACAGCACCGATCACTGGCTGGCGCTGGCTTGCACGATGAACGTGGCGAATGCGGTCGAACGAGTGCGCGACCTGTTTGGCTGGGAAATGCAGGCCCTCGAAAGAAATGTCGCGCGTTCTGAGCCGGGCGCCGATGGACTGATGTTTCTACCCTATTTCTACGGGGAACGATTGCCTAACCTGCCAAACGGCGCCGCCGTAATTCACGGTCTAAATTCCAGCAACACTAATCGCCACGATATTGCTCGGGCGTTAATTGAAGGGATCGTGATCGGACTTGCCGAGGGAATGAACCGCCTGATTGGTCTTGGACTCGAAGCCAAAGAATTGCGCATTACCGGAGGCGGCGCCAAGAGTGCCAGCATGCGCCAAATCGTTGCCGATATTTTCGGTCTCCCGGTAATCGGGTTCAAATTGGTTGAAGGCGCTGCCCTTGGTGCTGCGATTCAAGCGGGCTGGACTTATTGTCAGACCAATGGCGAGCCACTCCCGCTCGAGAAAATTGTGAAGTCGGCAGTGAAAACTGATCGCAAGACGCGCGCTGAACCGCGCAAAGAAAATCAACGGATTTATGCTGAATTGCGTGGACGACACGCCGATCTCACGCGGAAATTAGTAAACAGCGGCTATTTATGAAAATCGTAATCGGTGCGACCGGCGCCAGTGGGAGCATTTATTTGCAGCGTTTGCTCGAACAAATCAACACCACCGAGCACGAAGTTCACCTGGTCATGACCGCGCACGCACAACAGGTCGCCGATCATGAGCTCTTGAGCTTTCGTCTTCCCCCGAAAGTTCTTCGACATCCCGACGATGATATGAAGGTCCCGTTCGTCAGCGGTTCGGCACGTTTCGACGCAATGGTGATTGTGCCCTGCTCCATGTCGACGCTTGGTCGAATCGCCACCGGCTCGGGCCAGACCGCATTGTTGCGCGCCGCTGATGTTTTCTTGAAGGAACGCCGTAAACTTATCGTCGTCCCGCGGGAAACGCCATGGAGCCTCATTCAGGCACGCAATGTCGTGATCTTAATCGAGGCCGGCGCAATCGTTTTGCCTGCTATCCCATCATTTTACAGCAATCCCAAAAACGTCAACGACGTCGCGGACACCGTGGTGTGGCGCATTCTCGATCAACTTGGATTGCCCAGTTCCAAAGCCTTCCGCTGGGAAAGCACAAAAGCTCGTCCGCCGCAAATTTGAAGCTCGATCCGGAAAGTTTCACGACTCGCATTCTTGTCGCATTTGGATTTCGCCTGCTGCAGTTGTGGGCGCGGACGTTGCGCTATGAAGTCGATGCCCGCTCGGCCGTGCTGGAAACGCCGGTGAAGGAGAACTATATCGGGGCGCTGTGGCACAACCGGCTACTGCTTATTTCATATGCCCTGAAGCAGTTTGCTCCTCATCGTCCCGGAGCGGGTCTGATCAGCGCGAGCCGGGATGGAGATTTGGTAGCGGATCTTACAAGACGTTTCGGCTTTGATGTTGTCCGGGGCTCCACTTCACGGCTTGGGGCAAGTGCAATGCTGGAACTCTCCGAAGTCCTTGCTTCCGGACGTGACGTCCTGATCACCCCGGATGGTCCGCGCGGCCCAGCTTACGAGCTTGGGCGTGGTATCATTTTTTTAGCCCAAAAATCAGGGGCGCCAATCCAGCCGATTAATATTGAATATTCGAGCTGTTGGAGAGTCAGGAGCTGGGACAAATTCATCCTTCCCCGTCCGTTCTCGAGGGCTCGCGTCATTTTCGGCCCGTTGCTTCGTGTCGCACCCACCAATACGGAAGAAGAATTTGAAGCCGAGCGGCGTCGTTTGCAAAATGCGCTGATGGCGCTAGTCGAAATGCGCTGATAGCCGTCTGATGTGCCATCCTGAGCGAAGCGAAGGATCTCTCAAGTTAGATTTCGTTTTGCATAACATGTTAAGTTCTGCGCCATGCCCAAGTTAATCGACGGCCGTGCCATTGCGGAAAAAGTCTACGCCGAACTGCGCGGTGAGATCGCTGGGCTTAAGTCTCGCGGATTAATACCGGGATTGGCGGTTGTTCTGGTGGGAGACGATCCCGCCTCGCGCACCTACGTGCGGGCCAAAGACAAAATGTGCCGCGAGCTTGGTCTTCATTCGGTGAAACTCGAATTGTCTGCTACGACGACTCAGGAGGAGTTGCTCGCTCGAGTGAACGAACTCAATCGCGATCGACAAATTCACGGTATCCTTGTGCAATCACCGCCACCGCCACATATCGACGAGGCGGCAATCGTGCGCGCACTCGATCCGCGCAAAGACGTCGACGGATTCCACCCGCTCAACGTCGCGAAGCTTGCGCTCGACGACGAAACGGGTTTTGTTCCATGCACTCCGCTTGGTTGTTTGAGTTTGCTCCGTGAAAGCGCGGTCGCTCTCTCCGGCGCCAACGTCGTCGTGCTCGGCCGCAGTATGATCGTCGGAAAACCGATGGCGATCTTGCTCATGCGCAAGGGCATTGATGCGACTGTCACCGTCATTCATTCCCGCACCCGAAATATCTCGGAGATTTGCCACCGCGCCGATGTCATTATCGCCGCGATCGGTCGTCCACATTTCGTTAGAACAGGATTTGTGCGTAAAGGCGCGATCGTGATTGACGTCGGAATCAATCGGGTGGACGACGCCAAAAGCGAGCGCGGCTACAAGCTCGTCGGCGATGTCGATTTCGACGCCGTGGCAGAAATTGCCGGCGCTATTACTCCCGTTCCTGGTGGTGTCGGCCCGATGACGATCGCGATGCTGATGTCGAACACCATTAAAGCCTGCCGGCAAATCACTTCACCCTCAGCGTCGGCATAACCGCGGGCCTGAGCGGGCGTTACCGGACGATTTTTCGCGTCAGAAAACGCAAGAGCGCCGGTTGAAAACGGCCGAAGTCGAGCAAAATCGATCCGAGCTTTGGTGACACAACTGCACTGCGGGCTAGATCGTTAATCCACAATCGGCCGCGATACATCGCGCTATGCTGCGCGGCATATTCAGCGGCTGCGTCCGCGGAATTTTCCTGCACCATTCTTGTCGCCGCCGTCGCGGCCAGTACGCCCGCACGCAGCGCATAAAAAATTCCTTCACCGGTGAATGGTTCTACGACACGAGCAGCATCGCCCGCAAACAACAGATTCCCGTGCGCTGGCGGAACCGGCGCGCGCGTCAACGGCGTGACTGTTCGCCATTGCTGACCGGCCGAAAGTGCAAATCGTTCGATTGCCCACTTTTGCAATGTGCGAATCGATTTGGGCTTACCAACCAGACAAAGATTGAGTTCACTTTCGTTCACCGGCGCCTGGCCGGAGTAGCCGCCCGGCAGCAATTGCAAAACGACCCTGTTTCCGAAGTCACGCGGCAATGAAATGTGTGCCTGCAGCGCCACGCGTTCCTTTTCGATGTGCGGGAGCAAACCGCACAACCGCGCCACCGTTGAGTTGCGGCCGTCCGCTGCCACCAAAACCTGCGCTCGACAAGCGGACCCGTCCGCAATCGTCAGTTTCCAGTCGCCGCTGGCTTTCTCGAGCGATACCAGCGTGTTTGTTTCCCGGATTTCTGCACCACGCTGACGCGCATGATCAAGCAGGAGACCATCGAAGACACTCCGTTTAATGGCGATCTCCGCGTCTTCACCCTGCGGCAGCTCAATTTCGATGCATTGATCGTGCAAACCAATTAACGCGACCGATGCGAGCCTGGCATGAGGTGATTCTCGCATCCGTTGATCGATTCCAAGCTGCCGTAAAATCGGCCAGCACTCCGGATTTAAACAATCGCCGCACACTTTCTCCCGCGGAAATTTTTCGCGCTCAATCACGACTGCCTGCAAGCCAGCAGCCGCGCAAAATGCTGCGCAAACCGACCCCGCGGGTCCTCCGCCGACGATCGCGACATCAAAAATTTCCATATCTTTCAAAGAGGGCCGCTCTCTAACGCGCGGTCCGGCTGCGCTCTGCCGCCTTTGACGTGCGATATGTTTGAGGACGACATTTGCTTCAATGAGCTGGTCACTTCCAATCTTCCGCATCTACGGAATCCAGTTGCGGATTCATGTCACCTTTTTGCTGCTAATCGGATGGCTGGCATTCGGGTATTACGCACAGGGCGGCTCGGCCATTGCCTTTTGGCGCGTGATTTTTGTGCTGTTGCTCTTTGTTTGTGTTGTCCTACACGAGTTTGGCCACGCCATCGCAGCGAAACACTACGGCATCAGCACTCCTGACATAACCCTTTTGCCGATTGGCGGCGTAGCCCGGCTGCAGCGAATGCCTGATGAACCATGGCAAGAATTGGTTATCGCCCTTGCTGGTCCGCTCGTAAACGTGGTGATCGCGCTCACCCTGTTTGCATTCGTTGGCTGGCGTGGATTTTCCCTTGAAGACGCTGCCTCCGGTGCAGATCTCCTCGTTCAACTGCTCGCGATCAATGTGATACTCGTCCTCTTCAATTTGCTACCGGCTTTTCCAATGGACGGTGGCCGCGTTTTGCGCGCCCTTCTCGCCACACGACTGAGTTACGCGCGTGCCACTCAAATCGCCGCCAGCATCGGCCAGGTCTGCGCCTTTATTTTTGGGTTTCTTGGTCTGTTTGGAAACCCGCTCCTCATCTTCATCGCCCTATTTGTTTATATGGGTGCATCGCAGGAAGCGGCGCTGGCCCAAATCAAAGATATTTCGCGCAGTTTCCCGGTCTCGAGCGCGATGGTGCGCGAGTTCCGGACGCTGCCGCAAACCGCCACCCTTCAGGAAGCGGTCGACGCGCTTCTTGCTACTTCGCAACACGACTTTCCGGTGATGGATGAAACCGGCAATGTCGCCGGCGTTTTGACCCGGCACGATTTGATCGCAGCGCTGCGCAGGCATGATCCGGAAATCCAGGTCGGCGGGGTAATGCGTCGAGACATCCCGACCGTGACGACAGGTACGCGTTTCGAGGAAGCATTTCGAATCATGCAGGAATGCAATTGTCCCGTCGTACCGGTACTGGATGGGATGAAGCGACTGGTAGGCCTGTTGACAACCGAAAACGTGACTGAATTGATGATGGTCCATTCCGCCATGCCACAGCGAAGGGCCGCCTAGCAGACTGTTGAAAGCAGGCGCTTCCGCCAGCCGATGGCACTGGCACGACCGGCAACCGACGCGCTTGCCCTACAATTCCGGCAAGGCGATTTTCAATCTCGTCAAGGCATGGCCCTATCAAAAAAAGAAAAACCAGATCTAACGAAAAAGGTACACGAGGTGCCACATAAACCCGGGGTTTATTTGATGCGCGACCGTTTCAACCGCGTCATCTACGTCGGTAAAGCACGTGATCTGCGCAAACGCGTCGGCTCCTATTTCATGCCCTCAAAAATGGCAGTGGCTGATCTGAAGACCCGGGCTATGCTGGACGCGGTTTGGGATTTTGAGACCCACACCGTGCAGAGTGAAGCCGAATCAATTTTGCTCGAAGGCAAATTGATCAAGGAATACCGGCCGCGCTACAACGTTTCCTTTCGCGACGATAAGCGTTTCCTCGTGGTAAAGGTGGATCAGACCGAAGAATGGCCGCGGTTTCGCCTCGCCCGTTTCAAGAAAGATGACAACGCCCGCTACTTCGGGCCATATGCACACGCCGGGGCGCTTCGGCAGACGTTAAATTTTATGCGCAAGAAATTCGGAGTTCTAACCTTTGGCCGAGGGTCACCAACGGAGCGCGAGTTAAAGTCGTCAACCTATCAGGTGCCGATGAAGTTGAGCGAGATTACACCGGAAATTTATCGTGAACGAGTGGCCCAGGCCTGCGAGTTTCTCGAGGGACATTCGCGCGAAATGATGGCGGAGTTGGAGAAGCAGATGCGCGCCCAGGCCGAAAAGCTCGATTTCGAAAAGGCGGCGGAGTTGCGCAACATGCTGGAAGATCTGCGGCGGACGACGCGGCCGACGCGCCGTTTCACTCGCGGCTCGTTGCCGACGACGATTGATCCGGAAGCGGACGTCCGCGCTTTGGTCGACGCTTTGCAGCTACCGAACATCCCGCGAGTGATGGAATGCTTCGATATTTCCAACATCAGTGCCACGCATGTCGTGGCGTCGATGGTTTGTTTTCGAGACGGCGTTCCGGACAAAAACTGTTACCGGCGCTATCGGATTCGCACCGTCGAAGGCCAGGATGATTTCGCCAGCATGGCTGAGGTAGTGCGGCGAAGGTATTCCCGAATCCTGCTTGAGGCACGCGACGTGAATCCGGATTCGGCAGAATTCTCGCAGGAAAATCCCGCGGAAGCGCTAGAGCGCCAATCAACCATCAACTCTCAACTATCAGCTGTGAATCTAGTCCGTTTGCCTGATCTTATCATTGTCGACGGCGGCAAGGGTCAGCTCTCCTCCGCCTGCAAAGAACTGCAGCGGCTCGGGTTGCACGATCTGCCAATCATCGGACTGGCCAAGGAGCATGAGGAAATTTATCGGCCCGGCCGGGCGCTGCCATTGCAATTGCCCGAAGATTCAGGCGCGTTACGTCTGCTTCAACGCATCCGCGACGAAGCTCATCGTTTCGCCAACGCTTATCATCAATTGCTGATGAAGAAACGAGTGGGCGAAAGCATTCTCGACGATTGCCCAGGCGTCAGTCAGCATCGCAAAAACCTGTTGCTGCGAAAATTTGGGTCCGTAAAACGGTTGCGACGGGCCAGTGTGGAAGAAATCGCGGCTACGGATGGAATCGGAACAAAGTTGGCGGCCGATGTGCATCGGTTTTTGCAAACACACTAGGGCTGATCATTCTAAACCACGCACAGAATTCCTGATCGGATGAGAGGTTTCCCCGCGAGCTCCGCTTTGATATCGCTGATGATGGCGATTTCGACCGCGACCGGGCAACAATTAGCGCCTGGTCCGTCGACGGCGCCCAGTGCCACGCCATCGGAAGAAGTATCTCAACCCGCGCTCGACGAGGAAATTGTTCCGACCTTTGAGACGCAAAAACTCGCGCGCACTTACATCCTCGATGTCCCGGCGCCGCGCGGACAGATTACCGATCGAAACGGCACGCCGCTCGCGCAAAACCGGCTGAGCTACAATTTGGCGATCAATTTTCCAACCCCACTGGAATTTAACGACAATCAGACCCTGGAGTTTGCGCATCGGCAGATTGCGGCTGCACAGAAGCTACTTGGCCGCCAAATCCGGATTGCCGACGATGCTATTCTCCGGCACTACCACAACCGCGGAATTCTGCCCTTCGAGATCTCGACCAACCTTTCCGCGGAAGAATATGAGGCTGCGAAAGCGCATCTGCCACCGGAAATGACGCTGCGCGGCGTTTACATTCGCGTTTATCCACAGGGCAAGGTTGCCGGACAAATCGTCGGTTATTGTGGCCGGACAGGGCGCAATCCCGACGGGATCATCGATAATCACGAAACCATCTGGCCGGAAACCGAGGGGCGCGAAGGGATCGAACAAACCTTCAACGACATGTTAACCGGCAAACATGGTGAGTACAAGATGACCTTCGACAAAGATGGCCGAAAAACTTCGGAAAAGATCGTTTCACCTCCTGTTCCTGGTCATACGGTGGTGACCACATTAGACCTGCGGTTGCAGGAATTGGCTGAGAAAGCTCTCGCGGCTAAGGCGAAACGCGGCGCGATCGTGATCATGGATCCGAATAACGGGGACGTTCTCGCGCTTGCGTCCTGGCCAGATTATGACCCTAATGTCTTCGTTCCTTCGATTTCGGCAGAGAACTTTAAGGCATTGCAGGATGACCCCGGGATTCCGCTTTTGCCACGCGCTTTTCGTTCATCCTACCCGCCAGGCTCAACCTTCAAAGTCGCCGTCGGCATCGCCGCGCTGGAAAGCGGATCGGTAGCACCCAGCGAACAGTATCAATGTGTCCCATCGATCCAGATCGGGAACGTCACCTTTCACAATTGGAAAAAAAGCGATCGCGGTTTTCTGAATTTCGTTCAAGCCCTGACCGAATCCTGCGACACCTGGTTCTATCAGGTTGGGATCAAGACCGGCGCGGATCCGATCATAGATTGGGCGCAGAAACTCGGCTTCGGCGCGAAAACCGGAATTCCTATTCGTGGTGAAGTAGAAGGGCGCGTACCTAACGACCCCTATATGAAGGCAACACACGGAAGGAAGTTATTGAATGGCGACATCGCCAATCTTTCCATCGGCCAGGGCGACACGCAGGTTACGCCATTACAGATGGCCCAGGCAATGTCGATTGTCGCTAACGGCGGGACGTTTTACCAAACGCGGCTGGTGCAGCAGGTGCAATCAATCGATGGCGGCATCGTGACGGCTTACAATGTGCGCGAGAAAAGACAGTTGAATTTTTCCTCAGACACTCTCGCGCAACTCCGCGAGGGAATGATAAACGCGGTCAACGGCCCTGCCGGAACTGCCCATGCCGCCAGTCTTGACACCGTAACCGTAGCTGGCAAGACCGGCACAGCACAATGGGGACCAAAGAATAGGGAGCGAACGGCGGCGTGGTTTGCCGGTTATTTGCCCGCGCAAAAGCCGCAGTACGCCTTTGCCGCACTTTACGAGGGGGACGTGGGTGTGAAAGCGCACGGTGGAACTGTGGCGGCGCCGCTAATTGCCCAAATTTTCAAGGAGGTTTACAAAGGGGAACAGGCCAATGGTCGCCATAATCGCCGTGGGCAAGCGGAAGAATCACCAACCGTTCGCCGCGCCGAGCCAGTCGAGGACGATTCCGGCGACTAACGGGGATTGGACACCCTGTTTCAGTAGCGCCTCGCTATGCGAAGCGCGTGCAGCGCGACGGTTACAACTCGCTACACCAGCCCCTGATCCATCATCGCGTTCGCCACTTTCAGGAAGCTCGCGATATTCGCGCCATTAACGTAGTTGCCCGGAGTCCCGTATTTTTCGGCCGTGCGATAACAGGTGGCGTGAATGCTACTCATGATCTTGTGGAGCCGCGCATCTACTTCCTCGCGGGTCCAGGAAACGCGCATGCTGTTTTGCGCCATCTCCAGACCTGAAGTAGCAACGCCGCCTGCGTTGGCCGCTTTTCCAGGCCCATAAAGGATCCTGGCCTCAAGGAAACGATTCACACCTTCCATGGTCGTCGGCATGTTCGCGCCTTCTGATACAACGTAAACACCGTTCCTCAGAAGGTTCTCCGCGTCTTTCGCGTTGATTTCATTCTGGGTTGCGCTGGGGAAGGCACACTCCGCTTTTCGATCCCAGAGTGGATTGTAGTCAAGCTTCGGATTCACCGGAGTGTAAACAGCGCCCTTGAACTTCTCAGCATATTCCGAAATTCGACCGCGCCTGACGTTTTTAAGCTCAATAATAAATGCGAGCTTCTCGCGATTGATTCCTTCCTCGTCATAGATGAAACCCCCGGAATCCGAAGCTGTGACCGCTTTGCCACCGAGGCTATTCAGTTTCTCGATCGTGTATTGCGCGACGTTGCCGCTGCCTGAAACAAGACAGACCTTCCCTTTCAAGTCTTCCTTTCGCGTCTTGAGCATCTCTTCCGCGAAATAAACTGCGCCGTAGCCTGTTGCCTCTGGGCGGATTACGGAACCGCCCCAGGTCAGACCCTTGCCAGTCATCACCCCGGTGAACTCATTCTTCAATCGCTTGTACATGCCGAACATGAATCCGATCTCTCGCGCACCCACGCCAATGTCGCCGGCCGGCACGTCTGTGTCCGGCCCGATGTGGCGGAATAGCTCGCACATGAACGCCTGACAAAAACGCATGACTTCGAAGTCAGTTTTGCCTTTCGGATCAAAATCCGAACCGCCTTTCGCGCCGCCCATCGGCAGGGTGGTCAATGCATTTTTAAATACCTGCTCAAAGGCGAGAAACTTCAGGATACTTAAATTAACGCTGGGATGAAAACGTAAGCCGCCCTTGTACGGTCCGATGGCGCTGTTCATTTGAATGCGAAACCCGCGATTAACATGAATATTGCCCTGGTCGTCTCGCCAGGGAACGCGAAACATAATCACCCGTTCCGGTTCGATAATACGCTGAAGGATTTTCTCGTGGCGATACTCCGGGTGCTGCTCGAGCACGATTGTCAGCGAATCGAGAACTTCCTGGGCCGCCTGATGAAACTCCGGTTCGGCCGGGTTTTTCGCCTTCACCTCGGCCATTAATTCTGCCACGTAATCTCTCATTGAAATTCCCTTGGATTAGGCGCCCAACGGGAACAGAAGCACAATTCTCGTTTCTTTGCTCGGAAGTTCAACTACGAATGATACTAAACTCCCCACGGCATTGAATACACAATTATTGGCGGCCGGTAGTCTCGCTTTTTCACGGCCGGCCACGTGCTTTGAACTAATCGTCGGATTTCAGCGACTTGGGTGTGCGTAACGTTCCGCGCCTAGAAAGTGTAGGGAGACATACGGCTCATCGCCCACGACCCAACTGTCGTGGCCGGGCCCGATGTAAAACAGATCGCCCCCTTTTATTTCGTAGTAACGGCCATCCTTCATCTGACAGGCGGCGCAACCAGAAACGACAAGTCCGACGTGTTCCACCTCGCAGAACCTGGCACCATTCGCAACTCCCACATGTTCCGACCACTTCCAACCCGGCTCATAACTGGCCCGGCCGATCGTCATCGATCCGATCTTTACGGTCTCGAATTTTCCCTTTTCGAATGTGCGCACTTCATCCGGTTGCTCGAATCGTCTGATTAAAAGGTCATCGTAGTTCGGTAACATTGCTGAGGATAACCGCAAATGAACCGGTCCGCTAAAGATGCGGCCTTCCCCAAGCTACGGGCGCGGCGAGTGCGAAATGACACCAAGAAACCGCAAAGTTTAGGTGTTCTTGGAATGTTTGGCGGTGCTCTGAAAGCAAAACAGCCGGACCCTTTCGAGTCCGGCTGCTGTTGAATTTCCGTCGGGTCTTAACGGATTAGTAATCCATTCCGCCCATGCCACCCATTCCGCCGCCCGGCATTGGAGGAGTTTTCTCCTTTTCCGGTAGCTCAGTTACAACGGCTTCGGTGGTGAGCAACAAGCCCGAGATCGAGGCCGCATTTTGCAATGCGGTGCGCGTGACTTTCGTCGGATCAACCACGCCGGCTTTGACGAGATCCTCGTACTCACCGGTCGCAACGTTGAACCCTTCGTTGCCTTTGCGCTTCTTCACTTCCTCGACGATGAGCGCGCCTTCCGCGCCGCCGTTATCGGCAAGTTGACGGGTCGGCTCTTCGATGGCCCGGCGCACAATCTGCACGCCGACTTTCTCGTCGCCCTCAAGGTCTTTCACATTGTCGAGCGCCTTCTGCGCGCGAATGAACGCCACGCCGCCGCCCGGAACAATGCCTTCCTCGACCGCCGCGCGGGTCGCATGCAACGCGTCTTCCACGCGAGCTTTCTTCTCCTTCATCTCGGTCTCGGTCGCAGCACCGACATTAATGACGGCCACACCGCCCGCGAGTTTCGCCAGACGCTCCTGGAGTTTCTCGCGATCATAATCGCTCGTCGTCTCTTCGATCTGACGGCGAATCTGATTCACCCGGCCTTGAATGTCATTCTGTTTGCCTTCGCCTTCGACAATAGTGGTGTTTTCCTTGTCGATGGTAACGCGCTTGGCCCGGCCAAGGTCATCGAGCTTCACGTTCTCGAGCTTGATCCCGAGATCTTCCGTGATGCAACGTCCGCCGGTTAGCACCGCGATATCTTCCAGCATCGCCTTGCGACGATCGCCGAAGCCCGGGGCTTTGACCGCGCAAACCTGCAACGTGCCGCGCAGCTTGTTCACGACCAGAGTGGCGAGCGCTTCGCCTTCCACATCTTCCGCGATGATCAAAAGCGGACGACCAGCCTTCGCTACTTTCTCAAGCAGCGGAAGCATGTCCTTCAAGCTCGAGATCTTCTTCTCGTGAATGAGGATGTAAGGATTTTCCAGAACTGCTTCCATCGCTTCCGCGTTAGTCACGAAGTAGGGCGATAGGTAACCTTTGTCGAACTGCATACCTTCGACGACTTCGAGCGTAGTCTCGATCGACTTGGCTTCTTCGACGGTGATAGTTCCGTCCTTGCCTACTTTGTCCATCGCATCGGCAATGATCTCGCCGATGGTCTTGTCCCAGTTAGCGGAGACGGTCGCGACCTGCGCGATCTCCGTGCGATCACTGACTTTCTTGGAGATTTTCTTCAGTTCCTCGACGATCGCGTCCACCGCTTTCAAGATCCCGCGTTGTAGCGAAGTAGGATTCGCTCCCGCAGTCACGTTACGCAGACCTTCCTTGTAGATCGACTCTGCCAGGACCGTCGCAGTGGTGGTGCCATCGCCGGCGATATCCGAAGTCTTGGAAGCCACTTCGCGCACGAGCTGAGCACCCATATTTTCATAGGGATCTTCCAGCTCGATTTCTTTCGCGACCGTGACGCCGTCTTTCGTGATCGTCGGGCTGCCGAATTTCTTATCGAGAATCACGTTGCGACCGCTCGGTCCGAGCGTGGCCTTTACGGCTTTCGCCAGTTTCTCGATGCCGCGCAGCAACGCATGCCGCGCACTTTCATCAAATTGTAGTTGTTTAGCTGCCATATTGTATTGTTGTTGGATTGAATGTTGCGGGTTAGATCGACAATCAACCGATAATGCCGAGGATATCGTCCTCTCGCATGATCAGGTAGGTATCGCCGTCGATCTTGATTTCGGTGCCGCCGTATTTCGAGATCAGCACTTTGTCTCCAGACTTGACGGTGAAATCGACTTTCTTGCCGTTGTCGTCGATTTTCCCGGTGCCAAGAGCGACGACTTTGCCTTCCTGTGGTTTTTCCTTCGCGGTATCTGGGATAATGATACCGCCCTTCTTCATTTCCTGCTCTTCAATCGGCTGCACCAGCACCCGATCTCCAAGAGGTTTGACATTAACTGATGCCATAGTTTCTCTTTTCTACTCCTTTGTTTGCTTAGGTTGTTGCCGGCAGTAGCTCGGGAGTTATCGAGCTACCACCGGCAATTGGTTATTTCTTCTTGTCTTCGTCGACAACTTCAAACTCTGCGTCGACCACGTCACCATTGCCGCCACGAGCGCCGGCGCCTTGTTCCGCACCGGGACGTGGTTGTGGTTCGGGAGGTGGCCCGGCTTGCGCACCTGCGCCGGCGGAGGCCTGCTTGTAAAGTTCAGCGCTGACTTCCTGGAACTTGTTCTGCAGATCATCGTAGGACCGCTTCATCGCCTCGGTGTCGTTCCGGTTTATGGCTTCGCGGACCGCGGAAATGGCGTCTTCGACCTGCTTCTTCTTGTCGCCGGAAATCTTGTCCCCGAGATCTTTCAACTGTTTCTCGCATTGATAAGCAAGGTTATCGGCATTGTTCTTGATCTCGATCGCTTCCTTCGCCTTCTTGTCTTCCTCGGCATGCAATTCGGCTTCTTTCTGCATCTTCTCCACTTCTTCTTTCGAAAGACCAGAGCTTCCCGTGATGGAAATCTTCTGCTCCTTGCCCGTGCCTAAATCTTTCGCGGAAACGTGCAGAATTCCGTTCGCATCAATATCGAAAGTCACTTCAATCTGTGGAACGCCGCGCGGGGCCGGCGGAATTCCATCGAGATGGAACGTGCCAAGATTCTTGTTGTCGCGCGAAAGTGGCCGTTCACCCTGCAACACCTTGATCTCGACCCCGGGTTGATTATCGCTGTAGGTCGAAAAGATCTGCGACTTCCGTGTCGGAATCGTGGTATTACGCGGAATCATCGGCGTCGCTACGCCTCCGGCTGTCTCGATTGCTAACGTCAGCGGAGTCACATCGAGTAGCAGCACGTCTTTGACGTCGCCCTTAAGCACGCCACCCTGAATCGCCGCGCCAACGGCAACCACTTCGTCCGGATTCACGCCTTTGTGCGGTTCCTTGCCAATCAGAGCGCGCGCGGTCTCGATCACTTTCGGCATGCGCGTCATACCGCCGACAAGCACTAGCTCGTTGATCTCTTTCTCGGTAAGCTTCGCGTCTTTCAGGCACGCCTTTACCGGACCGACCGTGCGCTGGAAAAGATCATCGCAAAGTTGTTCGAGTTTCGAGCGAGTTAGTTTCTTCTGAATATGCTTTGGCCCACTCGCATCCGCCGTGATGAACGGAAGATTGATCTCGTACTCCTGAGTTGAGGAGAGCGCGATCTTTGCCTTTTCTGATTCTTCTTTGATACGCTGGATCGCATCCGGCTGTTTCGTCAGATCGATGCCAGTATCTTTCTTAAATTCGTTGACGACCCAGTCCATAATGCGGGCATCCCAATCGTCACCGCCAAGGTGGGTGTCACCGTTGGTCGCTTTCACTTCGAAGACCCCGTCGCCAATTTCCAGAACCGAAATATCAAAGGTGCCGCCACCTAGATCGTAGACGGCAATCTTCTCGTCCTTTTTCTTGTCCAATCCGTAGGCGAGCGAAGCCGCGGTCGGCTCGTTAATGATTCGCAATACCTCCAGGCCCGCGATCTTGCCTGCGTCCTTGGTAGCATTGCGTTGCGAATCGTTGAAGTAAGCCGGAACCGTAATGACAGCCTGAGTAATTTTCTCGCCCAGTTTCGCTTCCGCGTCGCTCTTCAGCTTCGCCAGAATCATCGCGGAAATTTCTGGTGGCGAAAATGTCTTTCGCTCGCCGTTAACTTCTACTTGAACGTGAGCGTCGCCGTTGGCGGCTTTTACGATTTTATAAGGCACGCGATGTTCTTCTTCGTGAACTTCGTCGTACTTGCGACCCATAAACCGCTTGATTGAGAAAACGGTATTCGCCGGATTCGTTACGGCCTGGCGTTTCGCCGCCTGCCCAACAAGTCGCTCGCCATTTTTCGAAAAAGCGACGATCGATGGGGTCGTCCGCGCGCCCTCGCTATTCTCCAAAACTACCGGGTCGCCACCTTCCATCACCGACATACAGGAGTTGGTGGTCCCTAAATCAATACCTAAAACTTTAGCCATTTGTGTACAGTCCTCCGAGTGTCTTTAGCAATGGCCATTCCAAACTATACGCATAAAGCGTAACATGCTGTTTTCCAGCAGATTATACCATAATCCATAATTTTATCCCTCTCGAACTAGCGCCAGAATGACCCAAATTGCCCCGCCTGGAATCTGGTCGCTGAGTCAACTCGTCACCGAATGCGCCTGGGGTCGAAACCTTCGAGAACATCGACCGGGCACCGATGTCCGACTCACAGGCACGACCCTGGTGCTCCTCGTCGCTGGTATAGCCTCTGCTTAATTACGGAGTGATGAACCCTGTTCGTCCGCAGACAAAAAGCGAACATGGCGACCTCCTTTTCAAATGCCAACATTGTGCCAGTCCGCTCATTGTTGACGCTGCCGCCGCTGGAATGACGCTGAATTGTCAGCGCTGTGGCAA
>DATELT010000082.1:0-6130 GCA_035276245.1 Chthoniobacterales bacterium | reverse complement strand
CCGCCAAGCATCGAAGCGCTGGCGGAATTGCTCACCATGGCGGGTGTCGAAATTGAAGCGATCGAACAACGTGGCGCCAGTTTCGACCATGTCGTCATTGCGCAGATCAACGAATCCAAACCGCATCCAAATGCGGATCGGCTCAGCGTTTGCATCGTTGACGACGGAAGCGGAACGAAACGCCAGATTATTTGCGGCGCCAAAAATTACAGAGTGGGCGACAAAGTGCCGCTTGCGCTGCCCGGCGCAGAGCTGACCGGCGGCCTCAAGATTCGCGCGAGCAAACTGCGCGGAGTCGAAAGCGAAGGAATGCTTTGTAGCCCCAAGGAACTTGGCATTGCCGAAGACGCGTCCGGTCTGCTAATTCTGTCGCGCGAGGCAAAGATTGGCGCGCCGATTCACGATTTGTTCCCACCCGACACCGTCCTCGATGTCGAAATCACGCCGAATCGTGGCGATTTGTTGAGTCATTTCGGGTTGGCGCGCGAGATTGCTGCGCTAACGAGCAAAACGGTTCGGTTGCCTTCCACGTCCGCAGGCCGTGCGCCCGCCCTGCACGAGAAAGGCGTAGTGATTTCGGCGTCGCGCGAATGTCCATTTTATTCCGCGCGCCGAATTGAAAACATTAAGGTCGGCCCGAGTCCTGATTGGTTGCGCGCGAAAATTGAAAGCGTCGGCATTCGCTCCATCAATAACGTCGTCGATGTCTCGAATTTCGTGATGCTCGAGCTGGGCCAGCCCACTCACGCTTTTGACGCGGACAAGCTCGAGGGCGACATCAACGTGCGATCGGCTCGTGAGGGCGAAAAGTTTCTCGCCCTTGATGGGAAAACGTACGCGATGACCCCTGACAACCTGGTCATCGCCGACAACGAGCGCGTGGTTGGAATCGCGGGAGTAATGGGTGGCGAGGAAACAGGCGTGATCGACTCCACGAAAAATGTGGTGCTGGAAAGCGCGTATTTCCTGCCGGCAAGCATCCGGCGAACCGCGCGTGAGTTGAATTTGCCAAGCGACGCCAGTTACCGTTTTGAACGCGGCGTTGACCCGCAAATGATTTTTGCGGCCTCCCAGCGTGCGACAGAACTAATTTGCGAAGTCGCCAGCGCGACGGCAGCGCGCACAATCGCCGTCGCGGGCGAGGTGCCAGCGAACCCGCCGGATGTCGTAATACGCTACAGCCGCGCGGATGAACTGCTGGGCATTCACATCGAGCCCGCAGTGGCCGATGCGATTCTAACGAGATTTGGACTACGAAAAGACGGTTCGGCGAATCGCTCGCAATCAGGCTGGAAGATTCCAAGCTATCGCCGCGATCTGCAGCGCGAGGTCGATTTAATCGAAGAAATCATTCGCGCGCATGGCATTGAAAAAGTTCCGAGCGAGGACCGTAGCCGCTTTACGCCACTGAGCCGAGCAGACCGCAATTACGATTTCGAGGCGAAATTGCGGCGCGACCTGTCCGCCCTCGGTTTGTCGGAAGCGCGCACTTCATCGTTGATCGCCCGTTCGGAAGTCGCCAGCGCCGACCACGCGATCGAACTGCGTAATCCCTTGAGTGAAGATCATGTCGCAATGCGAACAACGCTGATTCCCGGTTTGCTTGCCGCGGTGGAGCGAAACATCCGGGCTGGCGCAGAGCGGATCGCGCTTTTTGAAATCGGCAATGTTTTTGCACCGCCGACCGGCGAACAACAACGCAAGCTGGCAATCGCGCTCTGCGGTCAGGCCGCTTCCGCCAAAAGCTGGCGTGCCCAAAAGAAGCGGGCATTTGATTTTTTTGATCTGAAAGGGGCGCTCAACGCCGTGGGCACGTTCGAATTTCGCCGCGCCAAACAATTAGGCTTCGCTTTAAGTGCGGAAATTTTTCACGGGCGCGATCACATTGGCCATGGGGGACAGCTTTCGGGCGCAAGTTCCGTTGGCGCAACAACACCGGTATTCGTGGCCGAAATCGATCTCGCGACTATCGCCCAAGCGACCGAAAAGGCGGAACGTTTCAAAGAAATCGAGCGTTATCCGGCAGTGACACGCGATGTGGCGATGTTTGTCGGCCGGGAAATCACGCACGCAGAAATCGTTGGAGCAATCGCGGCGGCTAACGAACCTTTGTTGGAGAAGCTGGAGCTATTCGATTTATTTATGGAAAATGATGCTAAAGAACTCTCGCAAGCACGGAAGTCGCTGGCCTATTCATTGACATATCGCGACAAAAATCGCACACTGACTAACGAAGAAGTGAGCGCCGCACACGCGCGGATTCGTGAGCGACTGCGAAGCGATATCGGTGCGGAATTGCGCGAGTAGTTCTTTTGAAATAGCTGCGAGTTGTTGGTTGAGAGTTTAGTGCTTCTTCCCAACTCTGAACTGACCATTCTCAGTGCTTTACCCTGCGTTGTTCGAGATACAGGTGAGATTCCCGAACCGATACATCTAACTAAGGAGGCTTGGTCGCGTCTTGGGGAAGATGGCACGCCTTTATTGGAAGTCAGACGCTCTCGCGACGGTCATCCGCCCGTTACCGAAAGGGACGGGAGATCCGCCTAAACGGCATCTGCGGGGTAATAATTTAAAAAGCCGAGTCGAATCTTCGATTCGGCTTTTTTGCCTTCGTCATCCCGAGCAGAGCGAGGGATGTCTCGACTGTCTTGCTCGATAATTATTTCTCTAAGGATTGATCGCGCCAAATCGTTGAGTTTTTACCAATTGTGGGATCCTTCGCCCTTTGGGGGGCTCAGGATGACAGCGCGCGAAAACATGCTAACAATCCCACCAACAATGCCCGCTCTGCTCGCCCTTGAAGACGGCCGAATTTTCGAGGGCGAATCGTTTGGCGCCACCGGGACGCGCGTCGGGGAGATTTGTTTCAATACGTCGATGACCGGTTATCAGGAAGTACTGACCGATCCGTCGTATCGCGGGCAAATCGTGGCCATGACTTATCCGTTGATCGGAAATTACGGAACGAATGCGACCGATCAGGAAAGCACCCAGCCGCATGTTCGCGGTTTCGTTATCGAAGAGCTGAGTGAAGTTCCAAGTAACTGGCGCGCCGAAGAATCGCTCAATGATTATCTGTGGCGATGGAAAATTCCCGGCCTCCAGGGGGTAGACACGCGCGCGCTGACCAGGCATTTGCGCACTCGAGGGGCGATGAAGGCCTGTCTTACGACCGAAATCACCTCGCATGAAGAGGCGGTGCAACGCGCGGTGGACGGTGAAGGCGTGATCAGAATGGATTTTGTACGCGAGGTCACGACGCGGAACGTTTTCCAATGGGACCCAGATGATCAACTGAGCCGGCCATGGTCGTTACAAACCGGCGATCAAGCGCCGCAACTTCCGTCAATTCGCCATCGCATCGTGGCATTTGATTACGGGATGAAGCGCAACATTTTGCGTTCGCTACGCCAACGGGGATTCGCCGTGACCGTTGTCCCGGCAACAACTACGGCGGATGAAGTGCTCGCTCTCAATCCAGACGGTATTTTTCTCTCCAATGGACCCGGCGATCCCGAGGCACTCCCGTATGCCCACGAAAGCGTGCGCGGTCTAATTGGACGCAAACCGATCTTCGGGATTTGCCTCGGCCATCAGGTACTTGGTTTCGCCTACGGTGGGCGGACCTTCAAACTCAAATTTGGGCATCGCGGCGGAAATCAGCCGGTGAAAGATTTGCGATCGGGGAAAGTGGCAATTACTGCGCAAAATCATGGGTTCGCGGTCGATGCTCAGTCCTTACCAAAAGAGATCGAGGTGACACACGTTAACCTCAATGACGGCACGGTCGAAGGAATGCGACATAAGGAGCTTCCGATTTTCAGCGTGCAATATCATCCCGAAGCCGCGCCCGGCCCACACGACGCCAGTTATTTTTTCGAGCAATTCGCGCAATTGATCGATCGACAAAAGCTGTAGCCGGCAGCGGAGGTGCCGTCTCGCTCTGTCGATGCAAAACACGGCGGCAAAGCGCCGTGGCATAATTGACCCGCGCGAATTTCGAGCACACGTTTCATGCATGTTCAATTCTACAATTGCAAAAGGTTTGAAGGTGGCGGTCGCGGCTGGATTCATTTCCGCACTTGCTTTGTCGCCGGTCGCGATCGCGGCCGAGCAGGGAAAGGAGAACCTCGACGCCTCGGCCTCCAAAGAGGTTACTGGAGAGGTTGTCGATATGATGTGCTACGTCGATCACAACGCGATGGGCGATAAACATTCGGGTTGTGCGGCGAAATGCATCAAAGGTGGCGGCCCGGTCGGCATTGTTTCCGATGGCAAAGCGTATGTGATCGTTGGGGATCATAAACCAATGAATGATCAGCTGGCGGAATACGCCGGCAAAACGATCACGGTTAAGGGCAAAATGGCGGAGCGCGGTGGCGTCGCCATGCTGGAGAATGCGGAAATCGTCAAGAAATAGTTAGCGTTAAGAATTAAAACGGCGCGCGGTTGAGAGTTTGCGCGCCGTTTTTGTTGTACTTTCCAACATGCCGCATTCCGTTCGATCGCAGCTACGTTATGTTCGCGCGCAAGGACAAAACCTCACGGAGCATCCGCATGCTGTCGTGAACTAAACGAATCTTGCTGCCTTCATGATGGTTCCAGCGCACCGGAATTTCCCTGAGTCGTAGTCCCGCACGTTGGGCAAGAAGAAGTAGTTCGACGTCAAAGCCAAAGCCGATGACGTTCGCCGCTTCGATAATTGGCCGGCACGCCTCCATTCGAAAGGCTTTGAAGCCACATTGCGTATCCCAGAACGGCAGACCGGTTGCCGCTCTCACCACGAGGTTGAAAACGCGGCCACTTTGCTCGCGCCGCCAAGGCTGACGATTTCCGATTAGTTTGCGATCGAGCGCACGTGAACCAAACGCGATATCCACTTCCCCCCGCGCGATCGGCTCGACAATTTTTGGAAGCTCATCAATCGGCGTCGAGAGATCGGCATCAAAAAAAGCTCCGATCGGTTTAGTTGCACTGGACAATCCCGTTCGCACGGCTGCGCCCTTGCCGCGATTTGGAAAATTCTCCAGCAATCGAATCGCTACCGACGATGGCACAGCCGAGACTTTGCGGATCACTTCGCCAGTAGAATCGGTCGAACCATCATTGACGACGATCACCTCGCTCGTTGGGCTCTCTTTTTCCAGATAAGCGATCGTTACCGCGAGAGTATCGCCAATCCGCACCGCTTCGTTAAACGCAGGAATGGCAACGGAAATTGGAGGAAGCATGCCAAAGCGTGTCGGTTGAGGCCACGGAATTCGCAAGCCAAAGCTCGTCCTACTTCATTTGTAAATCTCGATTACGAATTTGCCATCCTCGCCAAGATAACCGCGATACATCCCGCTGGTATTAAATGGCAGTGACACGTTTCCATTTTTGTCCAGTGCAATCAGACCACCTGTGCCGCCGAGTTTTTGCGCATCGGCTAGGGCTCGCTCCGCGGCTTCCGCCAACGACATTCCGCCCAGCTCCATCAATGCGGAAACCCGCTGCGCGACGGCCGCGCGAATAAAAAATTCGCCGTCGCCCGTGCACGAGACCGCACAGGTCGCGTTGTTCGCATAAGTGCCGGCGCCAATGATGGGCGAATCACCCACCCGACCCGGAAGCTTATTGGTTGTCCCGCCGGTCGAAGTTGCGGCGGCCAGGTTTCCCAGCGCGTCCCGCGCCACCGCGCCAACCGTTCCGTGAGATTCCGCCTCCGAAATAATGAACTTTTTACCGCCTTCCGTTGCCGATTTCTCCGCCGCCTTTGCCTTTTGCAACTCATCCCAGCGGCGCTGAGTAAAAAAATATTTGGCATCGACCAATTCAATGCCGTTGCGTTTTGCGAATTCCTCTGCTCCCCTCCCGACCATCATCACATGCCTCGATTTTTCCATGACGGTACGCGCCAGGACAATTGGATTACGGACATGCTCTAGGAGGGCGACCGCACCGGCGCTCAGGGTTTTTCCATCCATGATCGCGGCATCCATTTCGTTTCTGCCGGCACTGGTAAAGACAGACCCTTTGCCGGCATTGAAATCCGGGTTGTCCTCCATGACCCTGACCACAGCTTCGACCGCATCGAGACTCGATCCGCCGCGGCCCAGAATCTCACGACCGGCTCGCAGAGCATGCTCGA
>DATELT010000081.1:0-4649 GCA_035276245.1 Chthoniobacterales bacterium | reverse complement strand
AGCTGGTTACTTCGGCATCGCCACCTTGGCGCTGCCGACAAATGCGGCGTTCTCATCGACCACCAGTCGCGGTGCTTCGATATCGCCGTGCAAGGTGCAGCCGGCCGCAAGCTCACAGCGTTCTGTCGCCAAAATATTGCCTTCGATAGTGCCTCGAACCGTTACGGATTTGGCCTTGATCTCGCCTTTGACCTGCGCGTGCTCGCCAATGGAGAGTTTCCCGGGTGAATCGATCGTGCCTTCCACCTCGCCGTCGATCCGCAATTCGTTCAGAAATTTAACCGATCCTTTAATCGAAACTCCTCTCGAAAGGAGGCCGCCCGATCGTGCCGGCGTAATAGTCCCGTTGGGCGGCGGCGGCGATACGGTGGGTGGGTTCACGGGTTGGGTTATTGGTGCTTCGGGTTCGCTCTTACGGTTAAACATCGGCATTGTGTGACAGGTTTAAGTTCGGGTTACGTTTGAAGCTGAAATTGTGCCGCGCGGACCAAACATTTTAAAAGGCTACGCTTTTGGTGGGCCGCCCTTGGTCAAGAATGGCGCGAAGAGGTCGATCGGGACCAAGATTGAAACTTCGTGTTCGCCAAAATGCGAAAGATGTTATGGCTGACGACTTGAATGCGCCGACCAAGATTTCGAAACGACCAAGCGCACGATATTTCGTGGTCACGCTTTCATCCACGGGAGCGCCTCGAGATCGACATTGCCACCGGTCAAAATAATTCCAACGCGCTTCCCGACGATTTCGATCTTCCCTTCGAGAATCGCGGCATAAGGAACTGCAGCGGACGGCTCGATGATGATTTTCATTGTTTCCCAGATTGCGCGCATCGCAGAGACAATCGCGTTTTCGCCCACCGTCACCACATCGTCAACGTAACGTTGGATAATCGGAAAGTTTCGTTCGCCGACGTTTGTGCGCAGTCCATCAGCAATCGTAAAGTTTTTTTTAGTTACGATTCTTTTTGCAGCGCGAAACGATTTTGCGGCATCGTCGGCATTCGCCGGCTCGACCGCAATCACTTTGATTTTCGGCTGCATCGATTTCGCCGCGACGGCAGTCCCGCAGAGCAATCCGCCCCCGCCGATTGGACACATTACAAAATCAATATCGGCGTCCTCGAGGAATTCAATCGCCGCCGTTCCCTGTCCTGCCATCACATCTTCGTCTTCAAACGGATGAATTAAGGTGGCGCCGGTCTCCGCGATCAGTACCGCGCACGCCGCTTCGCGCGCTTCCTGCGTCGCTTCACAGAAAACAATGTTCGCGCCATATCCTTCGACCGCGCGCACTTTCACTCCCGCGGAATTTTTCGGCATTACTATGTGTGCTGGAATTTCTCTCAGCCTGGCTGCGCGCGCGAGCGCGGTTCCATGGTTTCCAGAAGAATGCGTCACCACGCCGCGCTTCGCCCTAGCGTCATCCAGCACAAAGACGGCATTGGTCGCGCCCCGAGTCTTAAAAGCGCCGATCTTCTGAAAATTCTCACACTTAAAAAATAATTTCGCTCCGCTCGCTTCATCGAACCGCGAACTGGTCAAGACACACGTGCGATGAATGTACGCACGGATCCGCTCATGTGCCGCGCGGATACGATCAAGGTCGAGTGCCAGAGTTGAAGTCAAAGCTCACTTCTTAGGCGATTCGGCCTTGTTCATGAACGGCGTGAAGAGATCGAGCGGGACGGGAAGGAAGGTCGTCGTATTATGCTCGCTAGATATTTCCCGCATCGTTTGCAGGAAACGCAGCTGCAGTGCGATCGGCTCCTTACTCATCATCGCGGCGGCCTGCACCATTTTTTCAGCGGCCTGAAATTCGCCCTCGGCATTAACGACTTTTGCCCGGCGCTCGCGCTCGGCCTCGGCTTGCTTGGCCATGGCACGCTTCATCGTGTCCGGCAACGCCACATCCTTCACTTCTACGGCCGTGACTTTCACGCCCCATGGTTCGGTTTGCCGGTCGATGATCTCTTGCAATTTCTGATTGATGGTTTCGCGCTGTGATAGCAAATCGTCGAGCGGTGCCTGACCGAGGACGCTGCGCAGTGTCGTCTGGGCGATAAGCGAAGTTGCTTTGAGAAAATTCTCCACCCGCACGACTGCGGCCTGTGCGTCCACGACGCGGAAATAGACAACAGCATCAACTGTCACCGGCACGTTATCCCGTGTCATCACCTCCTGCCGCTCGACGTTGATGGTGACGACGCGCAAATCCATGCGCACCATGCGATCGACAATCGGAATAAGGAAAATCAGCCCGGGTCCCTTGGCACCGAGTAATTTCCCCAGCCTGAAAATCACGCCCCGTTCGTATTCGCGCAGAATCCGGATCATCTGCGGCAGAATGAGTGCTCCGAGAACGAGGATTGGGATAGCCCAGGCAACTAACTTGAACAGACCTTCGAGTAACGGCATGGTTCTATTTTCCTTTGCTTTTTAGTTTTAGAGTTAACCCTTCTACCGCTGCGATCTCTACTACTTCGCCTTTTTCAACAGGTGTATCACTGACTGCATTCCAGGATTCGCCTTCGACAAAAACCCTGCCACCGTGCGAATCGATTGCAGTGAATGCGGTCACTATTTTCCCGACCATCGTTTCTGCTCCGGCTTTCACTGGCAATCGTTGCGCGCCCAAACCTTTTCCAACAACGAAAACAAAGAATGCCGCCGTCACAACCGTGGCGGGAATAATATAGCCCAGCGATAAACGAAAGAGCGGATCAGCGCGGTTAAAGAGCATGAGCGAGCCGATCAGAAACGAGATTATTCCGCCACCGGTCAGGACACCGTGAGTAGGGGCGTAGACATCAAAGATGAAGAGCAACATTGCCAGTGCGATCAGGACCAGCCCTGTCACGTTAACCGGCAGAATCGCAGCCAGATAAAGTACCAGGATTAACGCAATCGCGCCCACCACGCCAGGCAAGATCGCGCCGGGTGTCGTCATTTCGCCGATAATGCCATAGATCGCGATGAGCATCAGAATGAACATCACCTCCGGTCGCCAAAGCTGTTGAAAAACGCGTTCGGAAGGAGACATTTTGATCTCCGTCACCTCAGCCGTGGCGGTGTTCAGCGTCCTGCCATCGACCACGCGTCCATTCAATCGCTTTAGCAGCTCAGGCATATCCGCTGCAATAAAATCGATCACTTTTAATTCGAGCGCTTTCTCCGAAGTAATCGAGGCACTTTCGCGCACGGCCGATTTCGCCCAATCGACATTGCGGTGACGCCTAGCGGCAATTGTCTCGATATAGCTCATGGAAAAGTTCTCCAGCTTCTGTTTCATGGTCTCGTCAGGCTTTTGTTCCTGACCGCTTGGCATGCCGCCTAACATGACCGGATGCGCCGCCCCAATTGTTGTAGCCGGCGCCATTGCCGCAATGCTGGCGGCGAGGGTAATGAAACAACCGGCACTGGTCGCGGTAGCACCCGTCGGCGAGACGTAAACTACTATTGGCGCTGGGGAACCCAAAAAGTCTTGCACGATCGTCTGAGTTGAATCCAGTAGGCCGCCCGGGGTATTGAGTTGAATGACCAGGCATTGGGCGTTCAGGGTTCGCGCTTCCTCGATACTTCGCGTAATGTAACTGGCCGTAGCTGGACCGATTGCTCCATTGATTTTGATAAGAGCGACTTTTTCTGTCGCAAAGACACTCGCGCAGGCAAACCAGAAAGTCAGCCAGATTAGCGCGCTTTTCATTTCAACCCGCAGTGCAAACTACCACTTTCCCCGGCAATCTCTACGTTTTGGACAGTTTAGCCGCTAGCGCGTCTCCCACCGGGCAATTGTCCTGTTTTCTGGAGATCTCACCTCATTTTAGGTGGTGGCCGTCCTCTTTGAGGATTTCTCGCAGCCGATCGTGCGGAAGGGCTGGGACTTTGTGACCATCGCGGCCGACCATATCGTGGTTATCGACCAGGGCGTTGATAATGGCTTCTTCGGTCGCTTCGACAGTGGCAGTGAACAGCGGGTCCATCAGATCATTGGGCATGGTCTCGATTGTTCTAGTTGGAGGTGAAGAATCCGCGGCGTGAGGGTTGGCGGTGGAAAAGGCAATGAACAGGTCGCCGGAACCGTTGCCGGAAACGCTCCCGGTCCGAGCGAGACCGAGCGAGACGCGGCGGGCCAGACGTTTTAGTTGATGCGGCAGCAGCGGGGCATCCGTCGCAACCACGATGATAATGGAACCGGACTCCTGCTGCTTGTAAACTGAACCGGGAATTTGTTTACCGACCGTGAGTCCACGAATCGTTAGCTCTGGGCGACGGCCACAGTTGGCCTGGACCAGAACGCCGATTGTATATTTTTTTCCTTCGGAAGAATCGCGGTCAGCGACCGCGGCTACAGGGAAGGAAACCACGCGCGAAGCCGTGCCGGTGCCACCCTTGAATTCGTAACAGATCATGCCGGTACCCCCGCCGACACTCCCCTCTTCGATTGTGCCGCCGTGAGCAGTTTCGATGGCATGCGCGACGTGTTCCGGTTTCACATGAAAACCATCAACGTCATTGAGCCAACCGTCCCAAGTCTCGGCCACGACCGGCAAGCTCCAGGCGAACCCTTCCGCGTCCGGTCCGCCATGGGCAAGACGCCAGGCGATCACAGCATCGCGCGCAACTCCAACGCTATGCGTATTCGTCAGCAC
>DATELT010000080.1:0-6709 GCA_035276245.1 Chthoniobacterales bacterium | reverse complement strand
AAAAGGAAGACGAGAAAGCCGCCGGCGCCGAAAAGAAGTCAAAGAAAAAAGCGGCATCCGCAGCAACATAGTAGATCAACAACCTGCGGATGAAGATAGGGCGATTGACCTGAATTGCCCGGGGGGAAAACTACCTGAGTCGATAGGCGCCAAGTCGGAACACTGCCCCGCGTCCATAAGTTCCATTTTCGGGACGGACATTTCCCGCGCGCGGAATAATTTTGCGCGCCGGAAGTTTCCCTGCCGCATCGTAAGTCGCGCGGTTACAAAAGCTTGCATCGAGCAAAATTTGCTTGGCACGCACGATGCGTAAGTCGGAGGCGCCTATGAAAACGCACACTGCTAATACATACGACTTGATCGTCGAGTCTGAGGACAAAAACCGCACCGCGCTCGAAACAGTAATTTACGTGCTGTTCATTTTGAGCGCGGTGGTTTCAATCCTGCAATTTGTGGTGCAGCCTGTCGTTGTCCCTTCCCACACTGCCGGCTTTGTCTCGGCCCAATCGGGAACCGTAACGAACTGCAGCATCTAACGAAAATTGGACAACCGATCGGTTCTCTGAAACTTAATGTGACATGATTAGATAGCCGGCAATGTTACGGCAAGAGTTGCGATATGCCTTGCGAATGCTGGCAAAACAACCGGCATTCACTGTTATCGCGGTGCTGACCCTCGCGCTCGGTATTGGCGCCAACACCGCCATTTTTAGCATCATCAATTCCGTCCTGCTACGGCCTCTTCCCTATCCCAGGGCCGATCGGATCATGGTGTTGAACGAATCAAATGGGCCGGGCCAGGATTTTTCTGTCGCGCTGCCGGATTATTTTGATTGGCAGAAAGAGACGAAGAGTTTTGAGCATCTCGCCTGCACCCACAAAGAATCGCGCAACCTGAGCGGTATTCCGGGTCGCGATCCGGAGCGCGTCTCAGCTGCGTCGGTCACGCGCAATTTCTTTGATGTCATCGGCGTCGCGCCGGAAATTGGGCGTATCTTTAGCGAAGAGGAAGACAACCCTGACGCGCCAGCAGTCGCAATCATCAGCGATCGACTTTGGCAGCGCGTTTTCAATCGTTCGCCACAAATTCTGGGTCAATCGATCACGTTGCACGATCAAAGTTTCACCGTCATAGGCGTAATGCCCGACTACATGACTTCGCCTCAGGACAGCGATGTCTGGCTTTCGTTAGGGCGGCGTCGCAATAATCCGGCCTGGCTCGACCGATCGCATCACCCGATGATGTACGTCTGGGGCCGGCTCAAGCCGAATGTAGATGTCAGTCTTGCGCGCAGCGAAATGAAAACCATCGCCGCGCGTTTGGAAAAAGCGTACCCAGAAACAAACGCTGGCGAGACGATCATCGTTACGCCGCTGCTCGACAATCTCGTCGGAAAATACCGAACGAATCTTGGTCTCTTGTTAGGTGCTGTCGCGCTTGTGTTGCTAATCGCGTGCGCGAACTTGGCGAATCTTTTCGCCGCGCGGGGAGCCGCGCGCGAGCGCGAGTTCGCTATTCGTACAGCCGTCGGCGCGGGTCGCGCGCAAATCGTCAGGCAACTTCTCACCGAAAGTTTCATCATCGCCTTGCTCGGTGGCGCGCTTGGCTTTTTTATCGCGCTGTGGACGCGTGATGCGCTGTCAATCTTGGCCCCACACAATGTTGCGCGTTTCCAGGAGATTTCCTTCGATGCGCCGGTACTCATATTCACATTCGCGGTCGCGACCATCACCGCTGTATTGTTCGGCCTGTGGCCGGCGTGGCAATCGTCGCGCGCGGATGTGCAGCTCGCATTGAAGGCGGGTTCAGCCGGTAGCGGCGAAGCGCCTTCAGCCAAACGCACGCGCGACTGGCTCGTCATCGCGCAAATCGCGCTCACGTTAACGCTGCTCGTGGCAAGCGCGCTGGTGCTGAAAAGCTTTTCGCGCCTGCAATCGCTCTCATTAGGCTACGAACCCCAGCATCTTTTCACCGCCCGTTTCGAATTGCCATGGAAGACATTTAATAATCGCGACAAAATCGACATCTTCGCCCGCGCATTGCTCGATAGGGTGCGCACGGTTCCCGGGATCGAAAACGCCGCGCTCAGCTCGAACGGCCCGCTCATGGGTGGCTGGCAAACCGGATTCTGGCGCGAAGGCACGCCGCAGCCGCCGCCGTCGCAAACGTTGAATGCCGATCTCGAGGTCGTACGCGGAGATTATTTCGCCACGCTCAAGGTGCCTCTCCTGCGCGGTCGCACATTCAACGAGCGCGATACGAAAGACGCGCCGCGCGTCGTCGTTGTTGATCAAACGATGGTGGACAAATATTTCCCGAACGAGAACCCGATCGGTAAGCGACTCTTTGTGGACGCGGGGAATGATGAAGAAGGAAACGTCCCAAGCGAAATCGTCGGTGTTGCCGCGCCGATGCGCTTCCATGCCATCGATGAGATGGCGCCCTTGCCCGTGATCTACTGTTCGTTAGGCCAAGCGCAACGGCCGAGTCTGACCTTGTTCGCAAGGTCGACCATGGCACCGGCATATGTCGCTCGCGCGATTCACGAGGCGGTCACCTCGGTCAACCCATCGCTGCCGTTGTTCGACGTCCGATCGATGAGCGATCGTGTTCGCGAAACCTGGGGCACGCAACGTTTGCTCAGCTTTCTCTTTTCTGTCTTTGCCGGCCTCGCACTCACACTGGCGACCATCGGTCTCTACGGTTTGCTTGCTTACACGACATTGAAACGCGTTCGCGAAATCGGAATCCGCCTCGCGCTCGGCGCACGACCCGCACAGGTGCGCACAATGATCCTTTCCCACGGAATGCAACTGCTACTGATCGGCGCAATTATCGGACTAGGCAGCGCAATAGGGTTGTCGAAATTTCTTCAGCGCGTCTTGTTCGAAGCGAATGGTGCCGACGCAGAGGTTTATTTCGGCGTGAGCATCGTGATGCTGGTAGCGACATTGCTCGCATCCTGGATCCCCGCACGCCGCGCCAGTCGCGTCGATCCGATAGTAGCCTTGCGCACGGAATAGTTCGATGCATGCTCTTCTCCAGGATTTTCGGTATGCCTTCCGAATGCTGGCGAAGCAACCAGCCTTCACGGCCATCGCCGTTTTGACACTAGCGCTCGGGATCGGAGCTAGCACCGTCATTTTTAGCGTGGTGAACGCGGTCCTGTTGCGCCCGCTGCCGTATCCGCACTCGGAACAATTGATCTTGCTGCGCGAGCGATTAATCGGCCCGAATGGATTCGAATCTGGCTCGGTCAGTTACCCGAATTATCTCGACTGGCGCGCGGAGCAACGTAGCTTCACTGATCTTGCGCTCGTTAGGGCGGAAGGCGTCAATCTTTCTGCGACCGATGCCGCTGCGCCGCCGGAGCGCATTCGCGCGGCGAGGGTCACGGCAAATTATTTGTCAATCTTGCAGGTCCCGCCCCATCTCGGTCGCGACTTCAGTGCGAAAGACGACCAGCCTGGCGCGGTCAAAGTCGCTCTGATCAGCGAACGGCTCTGGCGAAATCGTTTCGGCGCGCTGCCACTTGCACTCGGCCAACGTTTGAATGTCGATGGCGTTTCCCGCGAAATCGTCGGCGTTGTTCCTGAGTGCGTCTGTTTCCCCAGAAATTGCGACATTTTTCTTCCCCTGGCGGACTTGCGTGCCGATCACGATCTACTTTCACGCGGCAACCGCGAAGCGTTTTCATGTCTGGGCCGGTTGAAACCAGATTCGACCCTGAAACAAGCTAGCGCAGAGCTGGACACTATCGCCAACGATTTGACGCGACGTTATCCGGATTCGAACACAGGCCGGCAAATTTCCGCCAAATTGTTATTGGAGTTCAGCGTCGGCGAATATCGACATCTTCTCTACCTCCTGCTTGCCGCTGTTGGTTGCGTCTTGCTGATCGCTTGCGCGAATGTGGCAAACCTGCAACTGGCGCGGGGAATCGCTCGGGGGAGAGAACTGGCTGTGCGGGCTGCGCTCGGGGCCACCCGGTAGCATTTGGCGCGGCAAGTTCTGGTTGAGACCGGAGTGATTGCCCTCCTTGGTGGATGTTTTGCCGCACTGATCGCGCTTTGGAGTTTGGACACAATCCGCGCGATTGCGCCGGCAACGGTTCCGCGTTTTCAGGAAACAGATATCGACCCGAGTGTTTTGCTGTTCACGACCGGTGTCGTTATTATCGCTGCGCTTCTCGTCGGCATATGGCCGGCCCTACGCGTTTCGAACGACGTCTCAATGGCGAAAGAGCTCCATGACAACGGGGCGCGCGGCAGCGATGGCATGCAACGACAACGGGCCCGCGCCGTTCTCGTGGTCACGCAGGTCGCGCTCGCCGTGGTTCTGCTCGCGGCCGCCGGATTGATTCTGAAAAGTTTTTGGCAGGCAGAAAAAGTCCCGCTCGGATTTAATGCGCGCGGCATTTTGACCATGAGCATCGGGTTGCCGGCAGCACGTTACGACGCGCCCGGCAAAATCGCACAGTTTTGCGACCAGTTGATCGGGAGAGTGAAAGCAATTCCGGGAGTAACGGCGGCGGCGGTTTGCAGCAACGCGCCGTTCGATAGTAATGAATGGGACAGCTCGTTTCATATCACGGGAACGCCGGTTGATCTGCCCGGTCGCGAGCCGGTGAGCGCGATGAGTGTCGTTTCCCCCGATTACTTTCGCGTGCTCGAAATGCCGATTTTGCGCGGACGAACTCTTAATTCCGAGGACATTGGCCGGCGGCAGCTCGTCATGATCATTGATGAAAAGGCCGCCCAACGATTTTTCCCCGGGCGAGACCCAATCGGCAAACAAATCGACGACCCGGTTACAATTGGCGAGCCTAATGAGAACCGCACAGCCGAGGCCGACATGGAACTCGCCCGCGCCGACGGAGCGCCTATTACTATCATTGGAGTCGTGGGACATACGCGTCAGAGCGCGCCGGGCGAACGGCTGGAGGCTCGCAATTTGCCAATGATGTACTTCGCCACCGCGCAATTCCCAAAGAATGAGGAAAAGCTGATGGTCCGTGCAAGCCCCGCCCAGGATCCGCATGCACTCGCTAACACGATAAGACGCGAGATCGCCGCGCTCGATCCGGAACAAGCTGTTTCAGACGTTGCGACGATGCAGGAAAACATTGCGGACAGTCTGGCGTCCCGAAGATTGTCGATGATTCTTCTCGGTGTCTTTGCCGGGTTGGCCCTGTGTCTGGCGAGCATCGGACTTTACGGGGTGATGGCGCTGAGCGTTACGCAACGCACACGCGAACTCGGCATTCGCCTCGCCCTTGGCGCAGGCCGGGCGGACGTTTTCCGACTCGTGCTTGGTCACGGAATGCTAATGGTCGGAATTGGGCTTGGCTTGGGATTAATCATTGCGGCTTCGACTGGGCGCGGTCTCGCCAGCCTTCTTTACAATGTGAGTGTTTGGGACCCGCCCGCACTTTTTAGCGCGATCATCGCGCTCACCGTTGTCGCCTTGGTGGCTTGTTGGTTGCCCGCACGCCGCGCCACCCGTGTCGATCCTATCGTGGCGCTGCGTTCGGAATAGGGTCATTCCGAGCAAAGTTGAGGAATCCCGCAGCATTACTTTAAAGCTTGCACAGCGAGATCCCTCGCTCCGAGCCGGAGTGGCGTTTTGCGCTCGGGATGACAGTTAGAGGAGCCGTCGCGAATGCTGGCTCGGCGACTGCCCCTTGCCAGCATTAATCGCCGAGCACGAAACGGTTTCCCTCGCTGTCTTTAAAAATGGCGTAGTTACCCCACGTTTCTTTCTTTGGCGGATTCTCAAACTCAACCCCGCGTTTCTTTAGATCCTCGTAGGTTTTGTGCAGATCGTCGCAGGTGTAAGACATATTCATGAATGTCCCGACGCGGTTCTTGTCGTCATCGGTGGTAAACAGAACCACGCGTGTCTCCGCTTTTGGAACGCGCAGTTCGATCCAGCGCTGCTTCTCATCGAAAGGTTGATCCGTGATAATAGTGAAGCCTAATTTCTCGGTGTAGAAGTCGAGGGCGCGGTCCTGGTTCTCCACCGGGACACTAACAAATTTTATTTGTTTGATCATGCCCAAACCTTAGGACGCGCACTCCATTGGCGTCCAGAGTCAAACAAGGCTCTCACGCGAAAAGTCTTGTCCTTTTATCGGTATAGCTGATAAAACTTAGTCATGCCTCGCTTTCGCCAAACCGTTCCAATCGATGATTACGTTCTCGACGTGATGATGCGCGATATCGTCGGGCATGATCAGCAGCCCGCTGCCTTCCTGGTTTACCTTTATCTTTCCGGCCGCGCCGCCCGCCAGCACTGGCAACCGGTCAAATCCAGCTTGCGCATGCTTGCTGATGAAACCGGCCTTTCCAAGAGCGCCGTGCAAAGCGCGATGCTGACGTTGCAGTATCGGCAGTTGGTGAAAACATCGCGCGCGCACCGTACCGCCGTGCCGGCACATCGCGTGTTACGCCACTGGCGATCAACACGGAGATGTTCGGCGAAGTAATTCCAATCGCCAATCCACTTTTCCGTCTTTATTAATTTCGAGCCAGCCGATGCTCGGTGGCGCGCCCCGATTCGGCCGTGTGACGCAGCCCGGATTCAGAAATCGAACGCCTCCGATCGTCTCGTCGCGCGGAACATGAGTATGACCATGAAGAAGAATGTCATAATCGGCGGGCGCCCGGCGTGGGGGCGGACAAATATGTTCCAGTCGAAACCGAATCC
>DATELT010000079.1:0-3898 GCA_035276245.1 Chthoniobacterales bacterium | reverse complement strand
GATCGCGCCGCGGATTCGTGCTTTCAACTCCGGCGGTATGTCTTCCTTGTCGAGCTCAGCGGCAACGTCAGCGCGATCCTTGTCGGAAAATTTGCTAGGATCGGCATGAATCGATTTGGCCCAGTAGTTAACGGCAAAGAAAAACGCGATGCTGATGAGTAAATAGAGGCGCAGCGGATGCATGTGACGCACGCGCTTGCCCGATAGGAAATCGATCGTCAATTTCCAGGGCCGCGACATCAACAGCCAAAGTGACATTGTGAATTTGGAATCCCAATTCAGGAATGAATCCAGAATATCGGCGAAAACGCGGCCAAAAGAGCGGCGATAATCCACCGCGTGTTGGCCGCATTGTCCACAAAACGGACCGGTCATATTGGCGCCGCAATTCTCACAGAAGGGCAGGGGGGGCGGTCGCGCCTTGCGCCGTCGCGAGAAAAACCGTCGCCGCGGAGGCTCCAATGCTGCAGTGACTGCCGCCTCGGCGGCCACGATCTTCGACTGATCGTCCATTTGGGACGAAGGTAGAAGATTTGAGAGTAGAGTCGACTCTGAATGCGCTTACACGGCAGCCACTCAAAATCTCACCGCCGGTTCTCCGACCTAGCTATGGCGAAAGATGATCGCGGCCGTTCCCAGAACCGCACTGGTAATAAGGAGCGCAAGGTCGGCCAGAAACAATGGCAGCAACATAAGGGCGAGGCCGCAAAGCATCGGTGTCCAATACCTCATCCGTTTGCCGTAAGTGAAAACGACGAAGCCGAAGGCGCTGAAAACAACGCCGGCGACGCAATTCACTATGAATGAGGCGGTCATGGGCCTTCTTGTAGCTTATCGCAGGCCAAAAGGCCGCGGTTAAACTAAACATTGACCAAATTCAGCATGGACTGCACGATGCGGCCTGCTTTGGACGTGAACAGCAACACGCTAAACAATGGCCACGATCTTTCGGGTTAAAAGCCCTGACCATTTGATTGCAGAAGCGGCCGCGCCGGAACGGCAATTGAAACGCACGCTGGGCGCATTCGCGCTGACTTGCATAGGAATTGGGGCGATCATCGGCGCCGGAATTTTTTCACTTACTGGGACTGCCGCGGCCGGTCAGACGTTCGGATCGCGATTCGAAACGCCGGTGATAAACTTTATTCAAGCGTGGTTTTCCGGAGCTGACGTAATTCTCGGGCGTTCCGGAGCAGGGCCTGCGATTGCAATGTCATTCATCGTTGCCGGGACTGCGTGCGCGTTCGCGGCGCTTTGCTACGCCGAATTGGCCTCCATGATTCCAGTCTCCGGTTCGGCTTACACTTATTCGTACGCGACGCTCGGCGAAATCATCGCCTGGATCATTGGTTGGGATCTGATTCTTGAATACGCGGTCGGTAACATGGCGGTCGCGGTGAGCTGGTCGGGTTACTTCGTGCAACTTTGCGGCAGCGCAGGCATAAAATTTCCACTCTGGTTGGTGAACGATCATGGTACGGCCACGACGCTGCTGACCGCCAGTGGCGACGCGCTCGATAACTTTTCGTCCTCCGCATTGCCGACGATTGCCGGTCACACGATCGCATTTAATCTGCCGGCGATCATTATTGTCGCGGCGGTTACCTCGCTGCTGGTTTACGGAATTCGCGAAAGCGCAGGCGCGAACACGATCATCGTTATTATCAAGACGGCCGTCGTGATTTTTGTGATCGCGTTCGGCGCGTTCATGGTGAATCCGCCGAACTGGCATCCATTCGTGCCGAACGGTTTTGCCGGCGTGATGAGCGGCGCGGCCATTGTGTTCTTCGCATTCATTGGGTTCGACGCGGTCTCAACCACTGCTGAGGAGACGCGGAATCCGCAACGCGATATGCCGATCGGCATCATCGCGAGTTTGATCATTTGCACCTTGCTCTACGTGTTGATGTCGATCGTGCTGACGGGAATTAAAAAGTACACCGTTTATCTTGGCGACTCATCGGCAGTAGCGACAGCGTTTGCGAGCAAACCATGGGCTCGCGCGCTGGTGAGTGCCGGGGCCCTCGCCGGGACAACTTCGGTGCTGCTGGTTTTTCAACTCGGCCAACCGCGCATTTTCATGGCAATGGCGCGCGACGGATTGCTTCCACAATATTTCGCCAGGATCCATCCGCGTTTTCGCACCCCCCATATTACGACCATTTGGACCGGTGTCGTAGTTGCCGCGGTTGCCGCGGTCGTCGATATCGGATCGCTCGCCGATCTTACGAACATTGGAACTTTGTTCGCGTTCATTCTCGTTTGCCTGGGAGTTAATACATTGCGAAAAACCGCGCCGGATCGTCCGCGCCCATTTCGGGTACCAATGGTCCCGGTTTTTCCGATTCTCGGTGTGATTCTCTGCTTCGTCCTAATGCTGAGCCTGCCCCTCGAAACCTGGATCCGTTTCTTTGTCTGGCTAGCAATCGGCCTGGCGATTTATTTCCTGTACGGCGTGCGCCACAGCAAATTGCGCGGTGGCATCGACACAGGAATAACGGAAGACCAGCCGCCGCCATTGATCAAAAGTTAGATCGGTTGGATCTTAGATTGCCGCTCTGCTGAGCGAAGCCGAGGGATTCAACCTTCGCTCGGGATGACGAGAGGCGAAGCCGCTCAATCGTGTTTCGATTTGTCGTAGAACAAAATGTTTAGCAACAACACAACTCCAGCGCCGGCAGCACAGATGAAAAAGATGATCGCCAGGCCCGGGTAACCCCAGATTCGGAAACTGGTTTCCACCCGCATGAGCAATGCTGCGCCAACAATAAGTGCAGCGATGATCAAGCCGACAGTGATGCGGTTCGCGATCTTCTGAAAACCGACGATCAATGTTTTTTCATCGATGGCATCCACTGAGACCTTGAATTCATTGTTGGCCAGCGCGTCGAGAAAACGGTTTAAACGCGCCGGCAGTCGTTGAAGCAAATCTTTTACTTCCAGCACGCCACCGAACAGATTTCCGGGCGACAACGTCTTGACGACTCGTTGCCGCAAAATCTCCGCGGCATTGCGTCGAATGCTTGCGTTCGGGTCGAACTGTGGAGCCAATGCGCGCCCGACCTGATCGAGATTGAGCAAAGTCTTGCCAAGCATCGTTAGCTCGGGCGGCACGCGGATCTGAGATTCGGCCGCGCATCGAGTCACTTCCAGAACGAGCCGGCCTACCTGCATTTCCTCGACCGTGGCCGTCTTTTGACGGGCCACGATTTCGGAAATGCGACGGCTGAATTCCGTTTGATCAAATTCGCGGCCGGGCTGGCCGATTTTTATCGCGATCTGCGATGCGTCTTCGCCGTGACCTTCAGAAATCGCAATCAACAATTGCAGCAGATCTTCCTGTAAACGCGGCATGATTCGCCCCACCATTCCAAGGTCAAGTAAGGCAATGCGATAGTCGGGCGTGATGAAAACATTTCCCGGGTGTGGATCGGCATGGAAAAATCCATCGACCAGGATTTGTTTGAGATAGGCGCGAAAAAGTTCTTCCGCCAGGGTTCCACCATCAAATTCCATTCGCGACAGCGGACTCATCATCGTGATTTTCGTGCCCGGGACATAGTCCATCGTCAACACCCGTGAGGTGCTGTAGTCGGTGATTGGCGCCGGGACGATAATGTGCGGGAAATCCCTGAGTTGTTCTCGAAGAGCCGAGAGATTTTGAGCTTCCTGCCGATAATCGAGCTCGCCCATTAGGCTCTTTCGCAACTCGTCCAGCATGCGGCTGAATTCGTAGCGCTGACCGAACTCGGTGTGATTGTCGAGAAACTCCGCCATGTCGGCCAGCGCATCGAGATCTTCCACCATTTGCTCGCGAATGTTCGGGCGTTGCACTTTCACAGCCACTGCTCGGCCGTCACGCAATCGCGCCAAGTGCACCTGTCCCAGCGAAGCCGAC
>DATELT010000078.1:0-3848 GCA_035276245.1 Chthoniobacterales bacterium | reverse complement strand
TGGAGCATGAAAACTCTGCTCTCCATTGGCGTGGCGTGGATATGCAAGTGCAATAAAATTGCGGCGGCGATCGCAGTGACGCTACACGATATAATTTTGCCGCTAATGCCGGCGGTCTATTTCTGGCAGTACAGGATTGGTATGCGCGTCCTGCACGGCCGGCCGGAACAGCGTGCTGCGTTTCATCGGCTCTCCTTTCATGATTTTATGACGTGGCCGGGCTTCGTACGAGTCGGTTGGCCTTTACTAGTGGGTTCGCTGTTTCTTGCCATTCCTAGCGCCATCGCGACCTACTCGATTATGCGGCTGCTTGTTAGCCGGGCCCGAAGCGAAGGTCCGCCTGGCCGCACCGAATAAGACCCCTTCTAGTCACCGGCCTCGCCTCGGCAAGGATTTATAGAGTCAAGCCCCGTATTTTCCCTGACTTGCGGCACGAGAGTTGCAGCACGGAAGCCAAGCCATCCGTCCGCTCTCGGGGAAGAGCAGACGGCCGCGCTAAAAACTATGAAACCGTTTATCGCTATTGCTTCCAGCTTGCTGCTATGTTCTTGCGCAGATATGTACGTCACTAAGAGCCACGTCGGCGGAACCGGATCGGGTGCGCCTACGGACACGAAAGATTTCGGATCGGTTCGCATGATCACCGCAAATTGCGGTGTGGGCGCTTACGGACCACGTTATATTTATATTCGGCCCTTCTGCGTGGATACAGCGAAATTCACCGGTGACCAGGCGCAAAACGAAGGCGAGTACCCCATCCGCAAGGCGCTCGCGCCCGTTGAGTTTGCTGAAGATCTCAAAGAACAGTTGGAAAAAATTGCGCCTGCGCGTGTTCTCAGACCGCACGAAACCCCCCGTCTCGGTTGGCTGGTTGATGGCGAATTTGACGTGATGGATGGCGGCAGTCCTGTCGCACGGTTCTCTCCGGCAGGGCACTTCGGTGCCGGACAGTCCGTCCTCGCCCTTCATGTCCGAGTAACGGACGTTAAAAGTGGTGTCGTGGTGTACGAGTTTGACATGTATGGCGGAAGCGAGCTGCAGGGCAGGGCTGGAACAGTTTGGGCCAGCGGACTTGGGCGTGCGCTCCACTTCGATTTGCAAAACGCAGCCGAGCGGATCTATCTGACACTAAGCACCAATCCATATCGTTTCAGTGCACGTTCGAATATCAGTCTTCCCCACTAATTGCCGGTCGGTTTCGCATTGTAATTCCAGTTGTGCTGGCTAAGGTGCTGCCGGGTTTTTCCAGGCGTGGGTTCTCCTGCTAAAATTTTTGCTGCCGCCGCGATTGCGGTTTGCGCAAATTGCATTGCGACGCGGTCGACCTCGGCTGCGTTGCCGCCATCCTATTTGGTGGTGGACTCACAAACCGGGTATGTCTTGATCGAGCAGAACGCTCGTGAGAAGCGGCAGGTCGCAAGTTTAACCAAAATCGCGACGGCCTGTGTGGTCCTAGATTGGGCCGAAAAAAAGGGGGGCGATCTTAACCAGCTCGCGACTATCAGTGAGGCTGCCTTTGTCGGCGTGGAGAAAAACGAAATCGGCTGGCAGGTTGGCGACGTCGTCTCCTTGCGCGATCTGCTGTATGCGGCTTTGGTCCAGTCGGACAATCTCGCCGCTAACGCCCTCGCCAGTCGTGTCGGAGAAACGCTGGGGGTAATCGCGCCCGGAGCTTCCAACGCAAAAGTTACCCCGACGACCGCATTTGTTGCCCAAATGAACGCCCTTGCAAAACAACTCGGGATGGATCGGACGCGTTTCGTCAATCCCAGCGGCTTCGATTACAAGGAGCGGCCGATGCCGTACTCTACTGCGATCGATCTCGCGCGACTGACTCGTTACGCGATGAACAAGGCGAGCTTTCGCTTTTATGTTTCACAACGAGAACGCGAGATTTCCTTCAATCGCGGCGGCAAACAGCTGCACGCTCTCCTCAAAACGACCAATGATTTGCTCGGTACGAATGGCATCGATGGGGTCAAAACGGGGCAAACCGGGCATGCCGGTGAATGTCTGATCCTTTCGGCCAATCGGCCCTCCGAGGTGATTAAGAATAGCAACGAGAGCGCGACAATTTTTCCCCGCCACCTGATCGTTGTGATTCTGGGCAGCAACAATCGTTTTGGGGATGGCGAACGTCTTGTCCGGCAAGGCTGGCAACTCTATGATCAATGGGCCGGTTCCGGTAGACTGGTCGATCCGAAGAAGATGCTGTAATCTCTTCCGCGGATGAAAACGCGGATCGGTATTCTCACCAGTGGTGGGGACTGCCCGGGTCTAAACGCGGTCCTGCGTGGTGCTGCCCTGGCAGCCGAGAAGCTTGGCTGGGAAATGCTGGGCTTTCGCGATGGCTTTGAGGGACTACTTCCACCGGGCGATTTCGCGATTCTCGACCGCAAGTGCACCGAAAATATCATGTCCCTGGGGGGCACTCTTATCGGAACGACAAATCGAGGTCATTTCGTTGCCAAGATTGGGGCCGGCGATCGTGCTGTTGTTGCGGCCGAAGTAATCGAGAAGGCGCGCAAAGTTTTGAACGAGAATCGGATTGAAGCACTGATCATCGTCGGCGGCGATGGCTCGATGACTACAGCTTTGCAACTTCAGGAAGCGGGGATCAACTGTGTCGGCGTCCCGAAAACGATTGATAACGATTTGGAAGCAACCGCCATGACCTTCGGTTTTGACTCGGCCGTGGCAGCTGTGATGGATGCACTCGATCGCCTGCATACAACCGCGACGAGTCATAAACGCGCCATTGTCGTGGAGGTGATGGGACGACATGCTGGCTGGATCGCGCTGCATGGCGGGCTGGCGGGCGGCGCCGACGTGATCTTGATCCCTGAGATCCCATTCGATTTCGATAAGGTGGCGGATGCCATTCGCGTTCGCGACGCTGCGGGTGATTTAAGTTCGTTGGTAGTGGTGGCGGAAGGCGCGCGTCCAAAAGACGGGCAGCAAGTGAAACGCGAGACCAAGGACGGCGAGTTTCGTCTCGGCGGCATTGGTGACATCGTGGCGCGCGAAATCGCAGCACTGACTGGGAAAGAAACGCGGACCTGTGTCCTCGGTCACTTGCAACGCGGCGGCGCACCCACCACACTCGATCGAATTCTTGGCACACGCTTCGGGGTAAAAGCGGTGCAGCTTGTTAATGAAGGCCATTTCGGGACAATGGTCAGCTATCAAAACTATCAAGTCCGTCACGTTCCCATCGCCGATGCGGTTAATCGTTTGCGATTGGTGCCGCCCAACGGCGAAATGGTGCAAACCGCGCGCGACGTCGAAATTTCGTTTGGCGATTGACGTCGATAAAGATGCCTGACGTCGAACTCGAAATTGGTCACGTTCTCTTCGTCGACATCGTCGGTTACACGAAGCTCCTCATTCACGAGCAGCTCGAGCATTTGGAAAAGCTCCGCGACATTGCGCGCGCGACTGAGACGTTTCGCGCGGCGCAACGTGAAGGAAAATTAATGCGTTTGCCGACGGGTGACGGCGGCGCGCTGGTCTTTCGGACTAGCCCGGAAGAACCGGTGAAATGCGCGGTCGAGATCGCGCGTGAATTGAAGAAGAATCCCGAGCTGTGTGTGCGCATGGGAATTCACAGCGGGCCGGTGAAAGAAGTCACCGACCTGAGCGAGCAGGGGAACATTGCGGGCGCGGGCATCAACATCGCGCAACGGGTGATGGATTGCGGCGATGCGGGTCACATCTTGTTGTCAAAAAGGGTCGCAGACGACCTCGAGCAATATGCGAAGTGGCGGCCGCTGCTGCACGATCTCGGATCGTGCGAGGTGAAACACGGCGTCTCGCTCGCGCTCTTCAACCTCTACTCGGAGGAATTC
>DATELT010000077.1:0-12774 GCA_035276245.1 Chthoniobacterales bacterium | reverse complement strand
GCAATCATGGAATCGTATGTTTATCGACGAAGAACTGGCGCGACGCGCGGAGAACGGCGTCGAAATGGTGGAGCTATACGCGATGGCTTCGAGATGCGGTGGGCCATTCCTGGCGCCATGGTGGTTTTCTCCGGCGCTCAGCTATTGGTCGCGTCAACCGGGAGTTGGCGGGAGCTCACACGAGAGCATTGAAGGGGTGGTTGAAAGCGCGAAATTTTTTGCAACGCCAAATACGGAAGAAGTGGCGCAAATATTAAAAAGACACAGTGTTAGATGGGTCATTGCACACGACGCAGATCGCGTTGCACTAAATTCTGCAAGGATCCTGGGACATCCGATTTCCCCGAACGCTTTTTGTTACTTAATCGATCGTCGGTCCAGCCAAGTGCCGCCATTTTTACGGCTGATCGCGCAGACCGGGCGCTTCAAGCTCTTCCGCGTTTTAAATCCATAAAAAATGTAATTTTGCACGGTAAAATTTGACATCGCGGAACCGAGTCACAATACTGTCGTGTGTTAAAAAAATTCATCCCGCAAAAGCCCGTCTCGTCCATTGGGGAGGGCCCGCAAAATGCTGGGAGTGAGGAGAACAGTCGGGTCGCCTATCGCGAAGAAAGCAGAAAATCAACACTAACCGAGCATCTAAAACATATGGCAGAACACAATGGCAAAGACGTTCTTTCGAGCGACGTCGAAATCAAAGGCTCAATTAAGTTTCAGAAGGAACTTCTGATCGATGGAAAGGTGGAGGGCGAGATCCATTCGGATGGCGTCCTGACCATCGGTGAAAACGCTGATATCCGCGGCGAAATCAAAACCAAGTCGATCACGGTTTACGGTAAGGTGCAGGGCAACATCACGGTAGGCGAACGCTGCGAGCTGAAGTCTCGATGCACGTTGCAGGGCGATTTGAAAGCAGCGCGTCTCGTGATTGAGGAAGGGGCGACCTTCATTGGGAAATCGGAAGTCACCAGTGGCACCGGCCTTGGCGGCAATTCCCATGGTTCCAAGGCGGCACACACACGCCCGGATGTGATTCGTCACGACGAGCCAGTTAAGGCAGCATTCGGAGCACGGGCATAAATTAACCTTTTCAAAGCGAGACCGTGGCAAAGTCGTCGCCTGTTAAAGTCAGTGTGGAATGTCCACATTGCGGCTTTAAACAGCATGAATATGCTGCCGCGAAAAGTACGATGTGTCGCCAGTGCGGCTCGCATTTTTCGCCTTCTGCTGCCAAGCTCGCGCCGAACATAACGCCAGGGCCTCGGCTTGATCCCAGGCCTGAACGAACTTCGGCAGCCGCTTCGTTGATGCAGCGGTTTGACGGGCTATGGAAAAGCAAACGCGCCCGCGTCATCGAATGCTTCGATTGCCATCGACAACAGGAGGTGAGCGGTGCGGCTAGTTCGACGATTTGCCCGTCGTGCAGTGCTCACATCGACCTGAGTGATTACAAAATCGCGACCAGTTTTAGCCGTTCCATTCAGACCACGGGCGAAGTACATGTTACCGCCAAGGGTGATTTAAGCAGCAGCAGTGTTCGCTGTCGCCGCGCCGTGATCGAAGGAAGATTGCGCGGCAACCTGGATTCCGCCGGAACGATCATCATTTATGCCTCGGGGAAAATTCCGGGGAGACTCTCCGCCTCTGAAATGGTCATCGAAAAACGGGCCCAGGTACAGTTTTTCCGAAGAGTCCGGGTTGGGAGCATTGAGATCCGTGGCCGGATGTCGGGGGAAATTGTGGCGGATGGCTTGGTGACGATTCGGAAGAACGGCGTGCTGGAAGGCAACGTCGCAGCCAAGTCGATTAATGTAGAGAAGGGCGGCGCTTTTTCCGGTCAGCTTGTCATCGGCAAAGGCGGTTTACAGCAGGCAGAATTGCTGCCTGCTGAAAAAGCGGCTGGTGCGAAAGAGCCTGAAAAGCCAGTCGGTCTTGCGCGGCCCCTGCCTGCGACGTAGATCGCTTCATGCAGAAACTGCGCCCCCGCAGTCCGTACGAAAAACTTGGCGGCTATGTGCACTTGCCGCGATTGATCGATAAGGCACGGCTACATCGCAAAGGATTGCTCAACGGTTACAACTACAAAACCGTCGGGTTTGACAAACATCTTCTCGCCTTTCTTAAACTTAACGGCGACGACTTTGAAGAGATAGTTAACCGCTTTGATGACGAGGGCGAGATACTTCAGTGGGTCGACAAAAATGGGGCCAAACATTCAACCGAAGAAATCGAACATTGGAACCAGGAAATGATCTCGCGGCATCCCGATACCGCGGCCAAGCGGGCGCGCTTTAATCATTTTCTGAAAGAAGCGGGGGGCGCCGGACGGAAGGACATCAAGACTTACTTCGACTTGATCGAGTTTGACGAGGGGCGCCTGAAGTAGCCGGTAACTTGTTAAAACTATTACAGCCTTAAACCATTTTCTGGCGCTGCGTAGCTTCCGTGTTTTTTGGATGGACGACCTCCTTGTCGCTCCCATTATCGGGAAAGTTTGAATCGCACTGGAGGGACGGGCTCTGTCCCGTCCCAGGGACGCTTTAACAATTTAACGGTTTAATCTCCGGCGAACAGCTTGTTCGCTTCTTCCAGCGTTTCCTTGCTTCCGATATCAAGCCATTGGCCGGTGATCTGAAAAGTGTTTACGGGCCCGCGCCGATAAAGCCACTGTAGAAAGAGACCGGGCTGATCGGGATTATTTCCGGCTGCGACGTAGGTGGTAAAAAGGGGCAGCACGCCCTTCGAATAAAAATACAGGGCGATTGCTGCCAAATTGCTCTTTGGGTCCTTCGGCTTTTCTTCAAAATGCGTGATGACTCCGTCGGCATCCACTGTGACCACACCATATTTTTTGATTGCCTCGCGGTCATCAACACGATGTACGCCGACGGTAGCTTGCGTTTTCTTTGCATAATCGACAAATCTCGCCAGTGATTCGCGAAATAAATTATCGCCGGCCACTACAAGTAGGTCGGAGTCAACGGCGTTCTCTCGCGTGAGCACCAGGTTGATATCGCCGATCGCGCCAAGCTTGTTCTCGTCGGCAGTCGAGCCATCATTGACAATCTTGAACCGGAATTGGGGATTCGCGCGCTGATAATTTTTTGCCCAGGTTTCGAAATCTCCGGAGAACTTTGCGTTGGTGACAATGTAAATGGTTTCGATGCCAGCGACGCTGCGGAGGTTATCGACGACCCATGCGAGCATCGGTTTTCCAGCTACATCCAGAAGCGGTTTCGCCTTATTCAAGGTGAGGGGATGTAGGCGCGTGGCATAACCGGCGGCAAGAATCAGAACATTCATCAGGGTCGGACTGTAAACGGCGATGAACGACGCGCCAGTAAATGGTCAGCTGCCAAACGCCGCCGCGTGCAGCTCCTGATGGAGAGCATTCATTCGCTGAGCTCCCGTGAGTTTACTGTGCGAGCGACGGTCAGTTACGTAAAACGTATCGATCGCCGCGCCGCTCTCAGTGCTGATACGGGCGAGGGCAATATCAATTTCATTTCGGCTCAGGCATTGCAAGAGGTCATGCAGTAGTCCGATTCGGTCCGGCGTCTGAATCTCTATCAAGGTGAAATGTGGATCAGCCTGGTTCTCGATGCTGACGCGTGAGGGGAATTCCAGATCTGCAATCGCCGGAGGCCGTCCCTTTTTTCGCGCCTGCTCCAAGAGTGCGCTCAAAACGAACCCTTCGCTTTCCAGCGCCTTTCGTAAGGTTGATTCCACCAGCGCCATCTCGCGCTCGTTTGTTACCGCACGCCCGCGCAGGTCGCTTACGCGGAAGACATCGAGCGCAACGTTATCGCCTCGCGTGTAAATATCGGCGCTCAAAATATTCAACGGTACAAGCGAGATGGAGCCGGCAATTTTTGCGAGCAACTGCTGTCGATCCCAGCTGCAAATGGTCACGACGGTATGGCCCTGCTCCGGCACCGGTTCCCAACTGAAGACGGGCGCAAGCGGCGTTTCTCCAAAACAGGTCGCGTCGTAGAATCGTCGGAACAATTCTACGTGCGCGACAATATCGGCGACTTTGAACACGCGGAAATAATGGTCCGGCATGAACTCGAAGTGCGCCTCGATCTCCTCCTCGTAATCGGGCCCGAGACGTACCTGAACCAAAGTTTCGCGGGCTTCGCGCGCAGTCTTGGCGCGGTCATAGAAAGAATGTCGATCTGCGAGGTATTGGGTGGTGGCGTGATACAACTGCCAAACCAGCGTTTCCTTCCAATCGGACCAGTTTTCGTCACTCGTGCCCTGGCCATCGGCCAGCGTTAGCAACATGAGAGCGTCGAGGTTGATCTGATCCTTCATGACTGCGGCGAACTCACTCACTGTGACTGGATCATCGATGTTGCGACGTTGCGCGATGTTCGAAAGCGTGACGTGATGGTCCACTAGCAGGATCAGCATTTTGCGTTCGCGCGGATCGAGTTGAAGACGTCGCGCCACGCGTTGTGCAAAAACCGCGCTCGCTTCGGAATGCGGGCGGGCGCCCACCGCTTTGCCGGTGTCATGCAACAGCAAAGCCAGGTAAAGCACGAAAGGATCGCTCAGTTTCTCGAAAAGTTTGCGGTACTCGATTAGCTTGCGATTTTCTGTACACGCCAGGGCGTCGAGTTTGTCGATGCAGACCAAAGTGTGTTCGTCCGCAGTGTAGCGGTGGAAAAATTCATGTTGCACCAGGCAGGTGAGCTGACCGAACTCGGGAATGTATTGCCCGAGAAAATCCAACCGGTGCATCAAGCGTAAGGCGCGTCCGACCTCTCCTTTGCGCGATAGAATACGGCGAAAGATTTCACGCGGTTCCCTGGCGTAGCGGAATGGATGCGTGATCAATCCAATTTTTCTGCTCAAGATGTCGGCGAGCTCGGGACTGAGTTCGAGTTGCTTCTCTTGCGCGATCTCAATCGCACGCATCATTTCCACCGGGTTTTTGTTGAAGAGATCCTTTCGTTCAAGGTCGAGCTGACGATCTTGAATAAGAAAGCCGTTGATATATTCGGCAGCAGGTTTGGCGCGCGGCAAAAATCCGAAGAGCGAGCGCGTTTTCGCCGAGGAATATCCGCTCGCAAATTGCGCCGTGATTCGTTCCGTTACGCGGAAGATGTTTCGGCAGTGTCCATAAACATCTTTCATCAACGTTTCGCTGCGGAGTAACCCGCGCACCTGCGGGTAACCCAATCGTTGCGCGATCGTTTCCTGCATGTTGAGATGCAAAACGTCGGTCGCGCGCTGGTGCAAATAGTGCAACTCCGTGCGGACGCGCAGAAGGAAATCGTAGGCCGCTTCAATGCGGCGGCGATCCGGTTCGCTCAACCAATCCTTGCCGACGAGATGCGTTGTCGTGAGGCTGCCTTCCTTGAAGAAAGTCATCCAAAGTAAATTCTGATAATCGCGCAGACTTCCGCAGCCGCTCTTCAGGTTCGGCTCCTGCAGGTAAACGCTATTGCCGAATTTGGCGTGTCGCGCCTGCTGATCGCGCATGCGCATTTCGATGTATTCGCGTTCGTAACCCGCAACGCATTTTGCCCGAAATTGTTGGCGAAATTTTTGTTCGAGTTCTCGATCTCCGGTGACCAGGCGCGACTCCAGCATAGCCGTCTTCGTCACCATATCGGCATTGGCGGCGCCAATCGCCTCTTTGATCGTACGCGTGGAGTGGCCAACCTTGAATCCGATGTCCCATAGCAGATACAGGATTTGCTCGATAACCTGACTCGTCTCTTTCGATACGCCCCGACCTTGTTCGCGATGCAGAAACATGACATCGACGTCACTACAAGGATTCAATTCGCGTCGGCCGTAGCCGCCGAGGGCGACGAGAGCAAGCGGCGAATTACCGTTTCGGTTATTCACCACATGATTGGCTGCCGCAAAAACGTGGCGCAACAACACGTCGATCAAATCAACCCTGCGCGCGCAAACTTCGCGGCCGCCGTCACCGGCGCGCTGACGTAAACGCAAGCGGTGCTCTTCCAGTTTCAAAAATTTCCGATAAACGGGCAGCACATCGGTCGGACGTTGCGCGCCGGCGGCGGCCAGTTCCCGCTCCGCATGGGCCAGAATTTTTTCGAGATGCCGCGACATGAAGAAAGAAAAACGTTACAACGTTAGATCTTCGCGCGCAGCGAGCCGTTGTAACTTTGTAACTTTTTTAACAAATCACGCTCTTTTAAACCTCAATGGCATAGCGCTTCATTTTGTTATAAAGCGTCGGTCGCTGGATACCGAGGAGCTCGGCCGCTTTCTTTTTGTTACCGTGTGTTTGCGCCAGTGCCTGAAGAATGGTCTCCCGTTCTACATCGTCCAGGCTCGCAACCCCGCTGCGCCGCGCCGGAGCAGGAGTTGTTTGCAGCACCGGCGGCAATTGAATTTCCGTCGGCAATTCCTTGATTCCAATGACATCGTTCCGCGCTAGTACGACCGCGTATTCCATCGCATTCTGCAATTCACGGACATTTCCCGGCCATGAATAATCCAGCAGTTTCTGAAACGCTTCGGAGGCAATCGTCGGCTCTGGTTTCCCCAACTGGGCGGCGAAGCGTTGCGCGAAAGTGCTAACAAGAGGTGGAATATCTTCTTTCCGTTCGCGCAGCGGCGGCACTTCGATCTGAAAGGTATTAATTCGGTAATACAAATCGGAGCGCAGCCGATTTTCCGCCAGCGCTTGCGCAATTGGACGATTGGTTGCGGTGATGACGCGAAAATCCGCTTTCTGCATGCGCGTGCTGCCTAGCGAGCGATATTCTCGTTCCTGCAAGACTCGTAGAAACCGGGTCTGCAGATCCGCCGGCATTTCCGAAATCTCGTCGAGAAAAAGGGTGCCACCGCGGGCCTCTGCAATCATGCCGGGAAAATCGTTCATCGCGCCGGTAAAGGCTCCCCTCACATAACCGAACAGTTCGCCCTCGATCATTGTCTGTGGGAACGCCGCGCAGTTTAATTTCACCAGCGGTTTGCCAGCGCGCCGGCTCTTCGAGTGAATGAGATTGGCTACCACTTCCTTCCCCACGCCGCTTTCGCCCGTGATGAGCACATTGGCATCGGAGGGTGCCATGGCGCTGATCAACTCTTCCATTTCCTGCATCGCCTTGCTTTTGAACACTGGCGCCAGCCTTGTTTCCGCCAACTCCAGTCGTTTCTCCAGCTGTTCCGCTTTTTCTCGCAGCGCCCGCGTTTCGCGTAAAAGCGATCGTTTCTCCAACGCCTTTTCCGCAAGACTCAATAATTCTTCCGGTGCGTATGGTTTGCTGATGAAATGAAAGGCGCCGCGCTTGATCGATTCGATCGCGTTGTTCAATGAATCGTGTGCTGTTAAAATGATGACCTGCGAATCGCCGAAATCCTTCTTTAACCGGTCCAGCGTTTCCAAGCCGTCAGCATCGGGCAATTGCAAGTCGAGCAACACCAGCGCGGCCGGGTGCGCCTTCATCGCACGCAAGCCAAGGGTGGCTGTGGCTGCCGTTTCTGTTTGATAACCATGACGGTTCAGTAACGCTTCCAGGGTCATCAAGATCGGCCGCTCATCGTCGATGATGAGAATCCGCCGTGACTCCGAACTCGTTCTCACACCTGGTGCCATAACGCGCTTGGATTATCGAGAAGCCCTTATCCTAACCTTGTTTGCGGTGCTGGTTCGAGTTTTTTTGAAAAGCCCGCTACGAGGTTTCCGTGGAACGAGGGAGGGTAATGGTGCTAATCAGCATTCGTGAAGCCGGATCAAACCTGGCAGTTAGCTCGCCTCCGTGAGCCGCGATGATACTGCGCGCCCGGCGCAACCGCAAACTGTAGTGACCATGCGATACTTTCTGCAACGGCTGCATCCATTGTGTCGGATCAACGGCCTCTGCCTTCGGTTCGCGGATAGAAAGGGTAAACCATCGGTCGGCGACGGAAGCCTCTACATGCAATTCATCGCCAGCCGTGTCGTGCCGGAAAGCATTCCGGAATAATTCCGCTGCCGCCCATTCCGTCAATTGCGGATCGATGTTTAGTGTCGCCTCGGGCGACGATATATCCCATTTCACCGTCGATCCTTTCTCGGGAAATTCGTGACCAATTTTCTTCTGTAAGTCGGTAATGAAATCACGCACGGTATAGGGTAAGAGTGTCGGGCGCGGCTCCGCCACTGATGTCGACAAGCCCTGGAGGGTGATGCCGAGTTGCGAAATGAGTTCCCTTAACCGGCGCGTTTCCGACTTCAATTCCTCGTCACTCGTTAACTCACCGATCAACGCCGATTGCAGCTCGGCCGCATTCAGCTGATTGCGCAGATCGTGACTAAGCTGGCGCACGAACTTTACGAAATCCGCCCACGGAATATCCTGCTTTGCCCCGCTGGCAGTCGAGTTTTCTTCGTTTTTCACGCCAGGAAAAATTTGTCCGCGGCCACTTCTTCTTCCTGGGCGGATTGGACTAACGGATCGTTCGTGCCCAGGTGGACCAGCACATGATAGACTGACTCGGGATCGGCGTTCAGGGCACGCGCGATATCCTCGGCAGTTCGCGGACTTTTATTCAAGTTTGCTCGCACTTTCACTTGCAATTGCAGCAATTCCGTTGCCGCTTTCTTTCCCGCTTCGACGCCTGGTTGGTTATAAGCATTGACGTTTACTAGCGAGCCGTAAAAACCGACAGCACGCTCGTAAAGCGCGATGAGGGCGCCGACAGAAAACGCCGTCACTTCAGAGATACCAATGGTGATCGATTCGCGGCCTTTGTCGAACAAGGCCTTGCGCGTTCCGCGCAAGAATCCATGCAAATAATCGCCGCTGGTAAAATCGCCTCCCACTTTTACTGGCGCGGTCGCACGATCCTTTTGTACCTCAATGAAAGTGACAAAAAAATTCGGTACCCCATCGCGTAGCTGCTGCAAATAAGCATGCTGATCCGTCGATCCCTTGTTGCCATAAACGGCGATTCCCTGGTGCACGATTTTCCCGTCTCGATCCGTTTCTTTTCCCAACGATTCCATCACCAGTTGCTGCAAATATTTGCTGAATAAAGCAAGGCGGTCCTTGTAGGGCAAAATCACCATATCCTTTGTCCCTTTGCCTTCGCCCGCATAAAACCACATCAACGCCAGAAGCATCGCCGCATTTTGCTCCACTACGTCCTTTCGGGTTTCCTGATCCATGGCCGCGGCACCGGCGAGAAATTGATCGATGTCAAAACCGAGCAGCGCCATTGGTAACAGACCGACCGCACTCATTACTGATGTCCGGCCGCCGACCCAATCGTGCATCGGGAAGCGCGCGAGCCAGTCCTTTTCTTTTGCGTATTGATCAAGTGGACTGCCGACTCCGGTGACGGCGACCGCGTGTCTGGCGAAGTCGAAGCCCGCGGCGCGATAACGGGTCTGCGCTTCCACCATTCCATTACGCGTCTCCTTTGTTCCACCCGATTTTGAAATGACGATTACAAGCGTTTCATTGAGTGCGCCATTCAAGTTTGGCCATACTCGATCGAAACCATCCGGATCGGTATTGTCGAAAAAGAATGCGTCCATCGGGTCATGAGGAGTTGCTAGAGCGGCGGCAACGAGTTGTGGGCCGAGGATGGAGCCGCCAACACCAATGAGCAAGAGGTGGCGAAATTTTCCCTGCTCTGGAGTGATGTTGCCGGCATGGATATCAGCCGCGAATTTTTTGATCCGGGCGTTGGTTTCTTCGATGTCCCAGCGCAGAGCCGCACTCGGCGCCAATGCGGGATCGCGTAGCCAGTAGTGGCCGACCATGCGGCCTTCATCGGGATTCGCGATTGCGCCCGACTCTAATTGCCGCATCTCTGAGAATGCCTTTTGGGCGCGCGCACCCATTGATCGCAGGAAATCGTCTCCAAACTCCATCCGACTGATATCGATAGTAAAACCGATCTCGCCGTAGCGGACAAAATATTGCTGGAAGCGCTGCCACAGCAGACTCATCGGCGAGAGCTAACAATTGAAATGAGGAATGTCGAATAAAGGAGGTGTTGAATCGTTAAATCGTTGAATAGTTGAATCGTGGGAACGATTCACGAATGTCTCATTTCTTCGTCATTTGATCATTCGACACTCCTTCGTCCTTTGTCATCGCGCTTCGAACTTCCCTTACATATGCTCGATAATGTTGTCGCCGAACTGCGAGCACTTGATCTCCGTCGCGCCTGGCATGAGGCGGGCGAAGTCGTAGGTCACGCGTTTGCTGGCGATGGCGCCGTTTAATCCTTTTAAGATTAAATCGGCGGCTTCAGTCCAGCCCATGTAACGAAACATCATTTCGCCGGAAAGAACGACAGAGCCGGGATTCACCTTGTCCAGATTGGCATACTTCGGCGCCGTGCCATGAGTTGCTTCAAAAACGGCGTGGCCGGTGATGTAATTGATGTTGCCGCCGGGCGCGATACCAATTCCGCCGACTTGCGCAGCTAGCGCATCGCTTAGGTAATCGCCATTTAAATTTAATGTGGCGATGACGTCGAAATCTTCCGGACGAGTCAACACCTGCTGCAAAGTGATATCGGCAATCGCATCCTTAATCACAATACTGGCGCCCGGTTTACCCATTGGGATCCGGCACCACGGGCCGCCATCCAGTTCTTCTGCGCCGAAGAAGTTCTTGGCTACCTCGTAACCCCAATCACGAAACGCCCCTTCGGTGAACTTCATGATGTTACCCTTGTGCACGAAAGTCACGCTCTTGCGATTGTTGCGAATGGCGTAGCTGATAGCGCTATGTATCAAGCGCACGCTGCCAGAATAACTAACCGGCTTTACGCCGATCCCGACGCGGACGTCGGTCGGAAAATCTTTTGCCCCAACCGCGCTCCAAAATTTCTCAGCTTTTTGTTTGGTTCCGAATCGGATTTTCTCGAATTCCTTCGGGAATTCCTTCGCCAGAAAGGCGAGAATTTTGTTCGAGTCCGCGGTCCCGCCAGCGTACTCGATCCCGGCATAAATATCTTCCGTGTTTTCCCGGAAGATAACCATGTCGACTTTCTCCGGGTGTTTTACCGGCGAGGGAACGCCATTGAAGTATTGTACCGGTCGGAGACACACGTACAAATCGAGCAACTGACGGAGCGCGACATTCAACGATCGGATCCCGCCCCCAACAGGCGTGGTGAGCGGTCCCTTGATTCCGACCAGATACTCGCGAAAGGCTTCGACGGTGTCGTCGGGAAGCCAGGTATCAAACTTGTCCTTTGCTGCCTGCCCGGCAAAGACCTCAAACCAGGCGATCTTCTTCTTACCGCCGTAAGCTTTCTCAACCGCCGCATCAAAGGCGCGCACGCTCGCCGCCCAGATATCGGGACCGGTGCCGTCGCCACGAATAAAAGGGATCACCGGTTGGTCCGGGACGTTGAGATTTTGACCTCTGGTAATCTTCTCTCCAGCTGGCGGTGTAATGTCTTTGTATGGCATGCGGTGAAATAAAATGAAAATTAGAAATTAAAAATGCTTTTTAACGGTGCATGAGACCCGAGGGCCTTAGTGGGAGGCCAGAAAAGCATCTCCGTCGCGGCGAATGATTGATAACTTGTCTAGTTCGTTCCGAGGATGGATGAGAGTTAATCGATAGGCGCATAGTGTTTGGACAGCTCATCTAGTGGCCAGATGAAAACGCCGGACGTTTTCGTCTTGCCATCTGCAAAAAAAAATTCTGGGATTGCGGCAGTTGAGAGTATGACCGCGGGCATTCCAACAATCGTGTCGGAAGGAGTCGGATCAAGCAGCGACACCCGAAGCCATGATGCGGGTTTAATTGTAAAACGCGATCCGTCGCAGTTGGCCAGCGCGATTGGCGATTTGTTGGAGAACAAAGAAAAAGCAGCAACGTTGGCAACAAATGGCCGCCGTCTGGTCCGAGAACGCGCTGCTCCTGCGAACCGCAGGGAGGGCGTTGTGCGAGCTTTATCAGGAGGTCATTTCCAAAAAATGAGCTAATGATTTCGCTAACGGCATTAGTACTCACCTATAACGAACAGGATAACATTCGGCGCAATTTGGAGGCACTGGTTTGGGTGCCGAAGGTCATTATTGTCGATAGCGTTAGTAACGATGAAACCCTCGAGATCGCGCGCTCGTTTCCGAACGTTCAAATCATCCAACGCGTCTTCGATAGCCATGCGAATCAGTGGAACGCTGGACTTGATCGCATCGACACGGAATGGACCTTAACGCTGGACGCCGATTATGTCCTGACGGCAGAGTTGCAGGAAGAGATCAAGAAATTGGAACCACCCTCCGATCTGGCGCTTTATTGGGGAGACTTCGATTACTGCATCTTTGGCCGGCCACTGCGCTCGTCCATTTATCCGCCACGGGTCGTTCTCTTCCGCACGAAACGGGCGCGTTACATCGACGCAGGACATACCCAGCAGCTTCGGGTGAAAGGGAAGCTGGCAAAGTTTAAGGGCAAGATCTGGCATGATGATCGCAAGCCGCTGAGCCGCTGGTTCCAGTCGCAGGAACGTTTTGCCGAGCTTGAAGCAAAGTATTTGCTGGGAGAAAAGAGCGAGCGGCTCAGCCGATTGGATCGGTTACGGAAAAACTGGATCGTGGTTGCGCCAATAGTTGTGCCGATCTACCTCTTGTTAATTCGCGGCCTGATCTTTGACGGCTGGAACGGCTGGTATTACGCGTTTCAGCGAATGACAGCCGAGATGATGCTATCGTTACGCTTACTGGAGCACAAGCTCAAGGGCTAGGAATGGAAGACGCGCCGAGCTGGTTGCGAGAATATCTGCTCCTCATGCAGTTGATGTGTCGATGAGGAGTGTTCG
>DATELT010000076.1:0-3682 GCA_035276245.1 Chthoniobacterales bacterium | reverse complement strand
GCAGATCTGGCGAAAAATCTTGTCGGTCACGCCCGCCATCGGCGCGAGATAGAGAGGGAAACGGTTGCGGAACCAGGGAGGTGTCGTAGCCATTACAGTATTTTCTCACAAAAACGGCTGAGTGCAGGGATTACAAATGACCAATGACCGATGACGAATGTTTAGATGACGAAAGCTATCGGCGCATCCTTTTCGTCATTTCATTTGGCTCTTCAGCAAAGGCCTATAGAACGGGCACGATACGCGTTCGCTAAGTCAGGCAAGGTGACTTCCCTTAGGTTGCAGCGCCGCGACGTAGCAGCGCTGCCACTTCCTCCTGTACCCGTTCGAGCTCGGTCAGGTGCAATTGGGGATCTCGTACAATGAAGACATCGCCGTTTTCTCGGTGTTCGTAAATAAGCAGGCGATCACCGTTGGCAATTTCTGTGCGCACTTGTCTAAGGACGCGTTTGCGTTCGAGCATGATGGCTAGAACAAAGCAGGCGTTTGCCGGAGGCTCCGGTTGCGTTATCAGGCGGCGGAAGAGTTGCTCCGCGTTTTCCTTTGGCAGCGCCTCGGGAGCTGGCGGCGGCGCCGGTTCGAACTTCGTTTTCCAAAATGAAAACGGCTGGATGTTTTCATTGCGATCGCGCCAGCCTTCTTCGCTCAAATCTTCCCGCCGGAATCCGTCGCCTTCGCGATAGAGTAGGGTGTAGAAAAGTTCCCCAGGCGCGAACGGTCGATGGGTGGCGTTGCAAATCTCGGAGCGCTGCTTGATCGGCCAATCGGTCGCCAGGGGATTAATCATCGCGCAAGTATACGGCGCGGCAAAAGCCAGCGAAAGTCCGAAGGATCGCGATTGGAAGTGCGCAGTTGCAGCAAATACAATCCGATTGCTCCAAAAACGGTGGCAGGTGCCCAACCGGCGATCCAGGCGGGGATACGGTCGCCTTCGCCTAAAGCGAGGAAAAAGTGCGTGGAAAAATTCAATGCGAAGACGAGCAGAATGGCGGTGGCAACGCTGGCAAGAACACCGCGGCGTGAAAAACCAACCCCGAGCGGCGCGGCGATAAGCGCGACGACGAGACACGTCCACGGCAGTGCAATTCGATAATGATAATGTGTCCGGAAGGGCGCCAGCAACGTGACCGGAAAATCGGAGTTAAAGTTCAAGTAGTCGCGCAATTCCGGAAGACTCATCAATTCGGCCCGCATATTAGCACTGCGCAAACGGTAGGGTGTTTCGCTCCAATGCCGGATAATCACGCTCGGCTCGATCGATTCGGAAGTAATGTTACCGGCGGCATCGTAATGCACGATCTTCGCCTGCGACAACGTCCAGCTACGCTCGTGGGAGTCGAATTCCGCGCGTTCGGCTAAGAAAGCCATGTTGACGTGATCAGACGAATCCTGTTGCAGCACCTCTACGTTATCAAAAACGTTGGACTTTGGGCGGAAGCGTTGAATGAACCAAGTACGTGAGTCGCGCCGGTTGCGGAAAATCTGTCCTTCCCCGCTGTCGCCACCTTTATCCTCGGACAAGAAAATTTTTCGCGCCATTTCGGCGTGGGGCGCGAGCGAATAATTCAGTCCAAAACAAGCTGCGGTTGTCAGAATACCGAGGATAAACAGTGGTGTGAGGACGCGGATGAGACTCGTGCCGGCGGTTAGCATGGAGACAATCTCATTAGCGCGCGACATGCGACCGAGAACGAATAGGAGCGCGAGAAGGAGCGCGACTGGAAGCAGGATAACCAGAATCTGCGGAATTTGGCTAGCGTAAAATTCCAAGACGCGCCCAAAGGTGAAGTGGAGATCCAGAAAGCTCGAAATGCTGTCGCTGATATCAAAGATTAGCCAGATGGCAATGAACCCGACGATGCAGTAGATATAGGCCTGCAGGAAGTTTCGGGTGATGTATCGATCAAATAACTTCACAACGCTTTCCCAACGGGTTGGGTAGGCTCTAATTTAACGTCATGATTGCGCTGCGCGACTCCATTGGCTCGGATTTCGTAGAACGAACCGAGTCGGTTTTTGCGCCCGGTGGACTGTTGGCGAAAGCGAAAAATTTCGAGCGACGTTCGCAGCAACAACAAATGGCAGTGGCGGTAGCGCGGGCACTGGAAGAGGAACGCCATCTACTGGTCGAAGCCGGCACCGGTGTCGGCAAATCGCTGGCGTATCTGGTTCCCGCGGTCCTGTTTGCGCTCGGGCAGAAGAAAAAGGCCATCATCTCGACGCATACCATCAATCTGCAGGAGCAACTTCTCTACAAAGACATTCCAATTCTGCAAAAGCTTCTGCCGGAGACGTTCGAGGCAGCGTTGATTAAGGGCCGGCAGAATTATGTTTGTTGGCGCCGGCTTTTGCGCGCGCGCGAACAGCAGAACGATCTCTTTACCGGGCCGGAGCAGAATGAGCTGGAAGAGATTGCTGCGTGGGCGACGCGAACACGCGACGGCACGCTCAGCGATTTGTCGTTCGAGCCGAACGCGAAGGTTTGGGCGCAAGTTTGCAGTGAAGCTCACATTTGCACCCGAAAAGTTTGTGGACAAAGCGATCGCTGTTTTTATCAGCGCGCCCGCCGGAAATTCGAGAACGCGCAGGTCGTCGTCATCAATCACACGCTGCTTTTCATGCTCCTCGGAGGCGTAGAGGAACAGATGGAACGTGAGAGCGGATTTCTTTTTCCCGACGATTTTTTGATTTTGGATGAAGCGCACACGGTCGAGCAAACCGCTTCGCGTCAAATCGGACCCGTCGTCTCGCAGTATCTCTTGCGCGCGACGGTGCAGCGGCTCTATAACGCGCGCTCTAAAAAAGGACTGTTTACCGTAATGCGCGACGCCGAGGGCGTGCGATTGGCGGCCGAAATTGTCGAGGAGGTCGATCAATTTTTTGAGGCGTTAGGAAGGCGCTGTGATTTTCGCAAAGGTCGTGAGTTTCGGGTACGCGTACCGGAGATTGTGCCCGACACCATCACGGGGCGTCTGAGCGCATTGCAGGCGCGCGTCGCGGAAGTGGTCAAACGTCAGGATGACGAAATGTTGAAATCGGAGCTGCAGGAACTTGGCCGACGCATTGCCGACGCCAGGTGCGGGATTGGAATGTTCCTCGAACAATCCGCCCCCAACTACGTTTATTGGATCGAGAGAACCGGAAAAGTTGGACACCTGCTAACGCTCAATGCCGCGCCGATCGATATTGCGCCCGCCTTGCGGCAAATACTTTTCCGTGACGGCTGCACCTGCATCATGACCAGCGCTACCCTGGGGGTGGGACGAAAAGATCTCGCCTATTTTCGAAATCGAGTGGGCGCGCACGAAGCTGAGCCCCTTCAACTGGGTAGTCCATTTAATTTCAATCAGCAGATGAAAATGTTCGTTGTGCGAAAAATGCCCGATCCGCGCGATGCAGGCTACGAAGATGCACTGGAGCTTTGGATCGCACATTTCGTAGGACAAACCGACGGCCACGCTTTTGTCTTGTTCACCAATTATCGGGCGATGCAGGAGCTGGCGGTACGAATGGAGAATTTTTGCACGGAACATGATTTAAATTTGCTGGTGCAGGGCGGCGGTTTGCCCCGGACGAAATTGCTCGAGCAGTTTAAGAATACGCCCCGCAGCGTTCTGTTCGGGACGGACAGTTTCTGGGGTGGGGTTGATGTGCCCGGCGACGCGCTGCGCAATGTCATTAT
>DATELT010000075.1:0-16324 GCA_035276245.1 Chthoniobacterales bacterium | reverse complement strand
GGGAAAGACCGTTAAATCAACTAGCATTGCGATATTGCCGCCACGGCGCAAAGTTTTGAACAGTCGCAGAATTCCCCCTGTGCGCGCGGTAAAAGAATGGCCGGATTGTTCGCGCCAGCGGCGGAAAATCGGATCGAGCAGCGGATTCCTGAATTCCTGGGCTACAATCGTTGCCGTCCATTGAAAAAATCCGAAACCCAGACTGAGCCATTCGAAATTGCTGTAGTGATAACCAACAACAATCACGCTTTGCTTGCGCCAAGCTTCCGAAAATCCCTCAAATTCGATGTAGCGAGCGAAATTTTCCGGCGTAAGTCGCGGGCTCCACATCAGGTCGAGCATGGTTTGGGCAAAATGCTGATAAGATTCACGAACGATGCGGCGTCTCTCAGCGGTCGAATATTTCCCGGGAAAAGCGCACTCGAGATTGGCCAGGGCGACGCGCTGGCCACTGACATCGACAACTGATGCGACGGCCCCGCAGATCTTGGCCAGCACCCCAATGGCGGAGCGCGGAAAGATCGGCACGAGTTTCGCGGCTATAAGCAAGCCGATGTATTCCAGCCGGTAACGTAATTTTTTCCACGCCCGTCTCATATGACTCTCAAATAAGCCCAGTCGCGTTAGCGAAATTTTGTGCGAACGTACCTGACCGTCCCGGCAGATTCACGCGGCGGCACCTTGTGAAAAGCGTCCTCTTCGTTTGTACCGGTAACGTTTGTCGCAGTCCCATTGCGGAAGGTCTTTTTCGCCGTCTCTTGGGAAATCGCAAGGACATTGAAGTGGCCTCAGCCGGAGTGCACGCCGTTCGAGGGCAGCCGCCGAGCTCGCATGCCGTTGAGGTTTGTGCCGAGGAAGGCGCCGAAATTGGCAACCTGCGGAGCCAGCCGCTCACCGGGGCACTCATCGAGCGCGCAACACATATTTTCGCCATGACTGGAGCACACGTCGAAGCAATCCAGATGCTTTTTCCAAATGCAGCCGACAAGACTTTTCTGCTGCGCGAATTTGAAGAAGCCGGTGCGACTTGCTGGCGTGACGTACCCGATCCCATTGGTCTGGGACGCGACGTCTATAATACTTGCGCAGAGACCATAAAAAACGCCTTGCCGAGCGTGCTCTCTTTTGTAGAAGAGAGCGAAGTAGCCGTACCCCCAGGCGGGCGTGGCGGCAGTGCTTCCATCTATCTCGTGAGCGACGTTTTACATCCGACTCCATCAATCCTTGGCGCTCCGAGCGGCGGATTGCGTAAGGTCGATCCCGAGATCTTTGACGCGATTGAGGCGGAAGAAAGACGACAGCGCGAGAATATCGAACTGATTGCGTCGGAAAATTTCACCAGTCGCGCGGTGATGGAAGCCCAAGGGAGCGTGCTGACTAACAAGTACGCCGAGGGTTTGCCGAAGAAACGTTGGTACGGTGGCTGTGAAAACGTCGACACGGTTGAGCAGCTCGCGATCGATCGCGCGAAGCGTCTCTTCAATTGCGAGCACGTTAACGCGCAACCGCATAGCGGTGCGCAAGCAAACATGGCCGTTTATTTTTCGGTGCTGAAACCGGGCGACAAAATTCTCGCCATGAATCTGGCGCACGGTGGACATCTCACGCATGGGCATCCGGCGAATTTCTCCGGCAAATTTTACAATGTCTCGCAATACGGAGTAAACGAGAAGACTGAGCGGATCGATTACGATGCGCTGCAAAAACAAGCCGAGGAAGTGAAGCCGGCGATGATCACTGCCGGCGCGTCCGCATATCCGCGCATCATCGATTTCCCGCGCTTAAGGCAAATCGCCGATTCAGTCGGCGCATTTCTTTTCATCGACATGGCGCACATAGCCGGGCTCGTCGCCGGTGGACAACATCCGAGCCCGATTCCGCACGCGCAATTTGTCACCACGACGACGCACAAAAGTCTGCGTGGCCCACGCGGCGGCATCGTGATGTGCGAAGAAAAATTCGCGAAACAAATCGACGCGACTGTCTTTCCCGGCGTTCAAGGCGGACCGCTGATGCATGTCATTGCCGCCAAAGCGGTTTGTTTTCACGAAGCGCTTCAGCCGCAGTTCCGCGATTATCAGCGCCAGGTCGTTGTGAACGCGAAAGCGCTTGCCGCCGGTTTGGCCAAACACGGTTACCGCATTGTCAGTGGCGGCACCGACAATCATTTGATGCTGGTCGATCTTCGCCCGAAGGATCTGAATGGCAAAGAAGCGCAGGAAGTTCTCGATCGCGCCGGCATCACCGTGAACAAAAACGCCATCCCATTCGACACCAGCTCGCCCTTCAAACCCAGCGGAATCCGTGTTGGCACGCCAGCAGTGACGACACGTGGCATGCGCGAAGAGGAAATGCTCGAAATTGCGGACTTGATCGCAGAAGCGTTGAGGAATCGCGATGATAACAGCGCGCTCGAACGCGTTCGCGCTAAAGTGCGCGACCTGACGCGCAGATTTCCGCTCCCGAGTTAAGGCAGGAACATAAGCCTCCTAGCCTGTGCGCCCTTGTCATTCCGAGCGAAGTCGAGGAATCTCTAACCATTCTCTGAGAAAAAATTTGAATGTGAGAGTTCCTTCGACCTGACAAAGATGACGGGCCAATCAAATCCATTGCGCGAAGGTTTGACCACGCGGGCTGTGCCGCAGCCCTGCGCGATCGTCATCTTCGGCGCGACCGGAGACCTGACCCATCGAAAATTGATTCCGGCCTTGTACAACCTTGCCGCTGATGGTGAGCTCCCGCCGGCGGTAGCGGTTGTTGGGTTCGCCCGACGCCCCAAAACCGACGAAGAATTCCGGAACGAACTCGGCGAAACAACAAAGCAATTTTCGCGTCAGTCGGTCCGCGACGATATTTGGAAGACCTTTTCGCAATCGGTCTTTTATCACCAAAGCGAATTTGAGGACGAAGCCGGTTATCGATCATTGGTCAAACGGCTCGATCAACTCGACGAAGAACGCGGCACGCGTGGCAATCGTTTGTTTTATTTCGCAGCGGCGCCGGAACAATTCGAGCCCATCCTGAAAAATCTTAAAGCTGCGGGATTGAACAAAGCGAAAGAAGGCAGCTGGGCACGCGTCATCATTGAAAAGCCGTTTGGGCGCGATCTCACTTCTGCGCAGGAGCTAAATCGGGTCGTATCCAATTCCTTTTCCGAAGATCAGACCTACCGAATTGATCACTTTCTCGGGAAAGAAACCGCGCAGAACATTCTAGTTCTCCGTTTTGCCAACGCGATTTTTGAACCGATTTGGAACGCGCGTTATATCGATCATATTCAGATCACCGCGGCCGAAACCCTCGGGGTGGAAGCGCGTGCAGGTTACTACGAAACCGCCGGTGCCTTGCGCGACATGGTGCAGAATCATTTGCTGCAATTGCTTTGCCTGGTGGCAATGGAAGCGCCCACCGATCTTAGCGCCAACAGCATTCGCGACGAAAAGGTAAAGGTGGTGCGCTCGCTGCATCGTTATCGCCCGGATGAAATCGCGAAATGGGTTGTGCGGGGCCAGTACACTGCCGGTGCGATCAATGCCGAACCCGTTCCGGCGTATCGCGAGGAAGAAAGAGTAAACCCGAATTCTGAAACCGAAACCTACGTCGCACTGCGTCTGCTTCTCGATACCTGGCGTTGGTCGGAGGTGCCGATCTATATGCGGGTTGGCAAACGTCTGCCGAAATCCGCCACGGAGATTTCGGTGCACTTTAAGAAAGCGCCTATGGTTCTGTTTAATCGCGACAGCATCGAGCACGATCAAAATGTGCTCGTCATTCGCATCCAGCCTGATGAAGGAATTTCGCTGCGGATGATGGCAAAAATTCCGGGAACAAGCTTGCGCATCGAGCCGGTGAAAATGGATTTTCACTACGGAACGAGTTTCGGCAAGGCCAGCCCGGAAGCGTACGAACGCTTGTTGCTAGATGCCATGAGCGGCGACGCCACCCTTTTTGCCCGCCGCGATGAAGTCGAGGAGGCTTGGGCATTTATCGACACCATTGAAAACGCATGGAGCGGGAAGGACGCACCTCCACTGACGTTTTATCCCGCTGGGTCGTGGGGACCGGAGGAAGCAGACGAACTTCTCACGCGCGATGGACGGGAATGGAGACGCTTATGATGATGCAACGCGTGAAAACACAATGCGGAGGGAGGCGCGCCTGCGCGTGCTGGAACAAGTCGAAGCTCGTCGCTCCGCTTAACTCCAATCGGTAACTCATGCCTGCAGCTGCTGAAACTGTTTCGCTCGGTCTTCCGGTCGCGATCAATCGCATCGATCGCGAGCTGAAGAAGCTTTGGAGTGAAGGCGAAGGCGCGATGACACGCGCCTCAATGATGAATCTCGCGGTTTATAGCGAAGAACTGGATTCACTTCGGCGAAATACGCAGTTGCTGGCGCGAATCACCGAGAATCATGCCTGCCGAGGTATTGTGATCGGTGCCAATCCGCACTCGAAAAATGATCGCATCGAGGCGTGGATTAGCGCGCATTGTCACGTTGGCCGCGCCGGCACGAAACAAGTCTGCTCGGAACAAATCTCATTCTTGCTCGAAGGCGCAAAGGTGAAGCTGCTGCCCAGTATCGTTTTTTCCCAGCTCGATTCCGATCTTCCACTTTTTCTCTGGTGGCAATCCAAATTCGCCGAGCCCATGGATCCACAGCTTTGGTCATGGATCGATCGATTGATCTACGACAGTCAAACCTGGCGCGACTTCAACGCGCAAATGCGATTGGTCGAGGCGGCACAACGCGGAGCTAAACAACGCATCGTCCTGTGTGATTTGAACTGGACCCGGCTCGTTCATTTTCGTGTCGCCTTTGCTCAATTCTTCGACCATCCGAGTTCGCATCATCATTTTAGGGAAATCGGGAGCGGGACGATTGTGTTCGGGAAAAATTTTCGCTCAACCGCGATTCTCTTTATTGGCTGGCTCGCCGCGCAACTGGGCTGGGAAATTCGGAAAGGAAAGAGTAAAGATCGTATCGAATTGGAAAATTCGACGAAGAGAACGGTGCAGATCGACTTGCAAGAAAATGGCGACGCACCTATTGCGTCTTTCGTCGCGCATTCGAGCGACATAAAGTTTGTGATCGCGCTCGCACGCTGTGGCGATCTGCTCGAAGTCTCCCGCGCCAAATCAGGTCAGGCTCCGGCACGCCAGCTCCTTCCGGCAGGAGACAACGATGCCGTAAAATTGATGAGTGAAGAGCTGATGCGGGGGGGGCAGCGGCGCGTTTACCTTCGCGCCGTCGACAAAGTGCGCGATTTTCTCTAGCAGCCACTGTTCTCAACAGCAAACGACCCGTCAGCTTGGACGAATGACCTCCATGTCATCCCCAAATTTAGGATAGGACAAAGCCCCCTTCTAGGCTCGGCGAGCGGATTCTGCCACCGGTGACGGCGGCCCCTACAGCGCAAAAATTTTCCGCAACGCGTGCACATTTTTCTCGATCGAAAAGATTTCTTTCGCACGTTCGCGAGCTTTCCGGCCAAACGATTGCGCGAGTTCTGGATTCGTAATCAAGGTACTCAAGGCCTCGGCGGTTGCAGCCGGATCATTTTGGCTCACCATCAATCCGGTTTCGCCATCGCGAACCATTTCCGCGATTCCGCCCACGTCGGTTGAAACGACCGGCAAGGCGGATGCCATTGCTTCCATAACGACGGTAGGCAGGTTGTCCATCGCGCCATCGGCAGCAACACGGCATGGTAGGGCGAGGAGAGTGGCTCTGCTTAAGAGGGCGGCGATTTCGGCCTGAGGTCTTGGCCCGGCAAGAAGAACCCATTTGCCCAAGCCGTGGCGGTCGATTCGGGCCTGCAATTCAACCGAGAGCGGCCCCTCCCCGATAATTTCACACCGAAAATCCTGGCCGCTATTCCGCAAAGATGCGCAGGCGTCGATTAGCACATCGAAGCCTTTCTTACTGATCAGCCGCCCAATGGACAGAATCAGGGGTGGTGACGAGGGCTCCGCCGGTTGGAAACCGTCACAATCAATTCCATTAAAGATCCGGTGGACGCGCGAAGTAGTGTCCTGAAAACGGTCACGCAGTCGATTCTTGGCGAAATCGCTCACCGCAACAATGGCGCTCGCCGTTGAGAAAATTTGGGAGAGTCCGATCTCAAAATTGTTGGGCACAAAGATATCGTTGGCATGAACGGTGAGGCTGTACTCGATCCCGAAGAACCTTTTGATCCAAAAAGCGGTGCGCGCGGCCATGCCGGCGAAATGAACATGAAGATGGTGAACACCGAGTTTCTGAAGCCGTACTCCAATGTAAGCTGCCTGGTGCAGGCGAAGTGAATCATTTTTCCCGCGCCATTCGTGTAAAGTTTTTCGAGCGGTTCGCGGTAAGCTGGCCGCGGCTTCATCAGCCAATCGCGCAAACGCGTCACCCTCGGGTAACTGATGCACACCTGAGACGATTGCCGGATCCCAACTCAATTCCGGTCCACGATCGGGTGTCCGAAGTGAAAAAATTGCCGGCCGAACACCCTGGCGAAAAAGTTCGGCAATCTCCCGATAGCAAAAGGTTTGAGAGAATTTCGGGAACCGCTCAAACAGATAGGCAAGCACGTTCCGATTTAACCCGAGCCAGCGTCATTGCCAACGCCACGAGGACATAAAAATCCTTGACTTAAAAGTTAGTACCTCGCTCTGCACGACTTCTGCTGTAACCAGCGACGTGCCCCGTCGCGACTTCTTCTCCTTTTGCACGACGCTTCGGCCGATTGAGCTGAAGGCGCTCGGCGAATTGTCCCACGTTCGCCACTTGCGCAAAAACGAGTTGATCTATACCACCGGCGACGTGGCTGAGGAGATCTATAGTGTCAATCGCGGCGTCGTCGAAGTGATCCAGCTCATCCCCGGCGAATCGGATGAACGCAGTTTCGTCACCCGGGGGGACATTTTCGGTGTGGCCGACGCGCTCGGAAAAACCCCGCGCTCAACTTCCGCCCGAGCGCAGGAAACATGTAGTCTGCAATGTTTCAATCGAGACAATTTCTTCGCCATCTCGCAGCGCGTCCCCTCGTTCCTTCTCTTTCTATGCGAGCAAATGGCGCTTCGGCTCAACCACGTGCGGGCCGCGGGCAAAGCGCCTTCAGGCCCCCAAAAGCTGAGCGGTAGCTTGGCGGACTTCGATTTGATCACCGTCCATCAAACCATCATTAGCTCCGGACAAACGGGCGAGCTCGAAGTGTTGAATGCTCAAAACGAGCGGATGGCCACGTTTTTCTTTCAAAGCGGCGCACTTCGTAGTGGTCAATTCCAACAGCTCACCGGAGAGGAAGCCTTCTGGCAACTTTTCCTCAGCGACGATATTCCGGGAAGTTTCTCCTTCGCTTCCGGGGTCCAGCCGATTACCGATTGCCTCCAATCGGTCGAAATCAATCAATCTCCCAACGACATGCTCATCATGGCCATGCGCTATCGCGATGAGTTTCACAACATAAGAAAAACAGCGCCGGACCCCAATGCACTATTGCAAAGGCTCGCCCACGAATTTGAATGGCCGGACGATGCAGAGGCAGAGTTGAAGCCATTGGCGGAAAAAATTTGGGATTACACCGACGACCGTCGCTTCACGATCAACGAGCTGTATCGGCAAAATGCGGTCTGCGAATTAAAGATCTATCAGGTCGTTTCGGAGATGTTGCGGATTGGGCAAATCGCAACTGTTCATCCCACGCCGCAGCCGCAACCACAGCCCCAGCTGGCAAGGGCCTCATGAAGAGAACCAGCTTTCTTTTGATGATCGCCTTGGTGGCGCTGACCGATAATGGCTGCTCGTATGTTACCAAGAGCGGCCGGCAGCAAGCCGCCTACGCCCGTTATATCAGGCATTCCAGTTACAATCGGATAAAAATGCAACGGAAGCTCTTCGCCTCACCGAAAGTGCAGCCGCCAAAGATGGAAAGCGAGCCAACTGTGGCAACGAGCACGAGCCCAGAATCCGTTAGCTCAAGCGCTGACCCGGCGACATCGCAAAATTAAGCGCCATCGCGCTGTACGGGAATCGGCCGACCGGCATCATCAACCGCGACGTAAACGAAGACTCCGCGTGTGACCAGCACCTGAGCGCCGTGTTCGCGGAAACGTTCGACCCAAACTTCGACCGGGATAGTCATCGAAGTGCGCCCGATTTTCGCTACCCAGGCATAACAAGCCACGGTGTCCCCTACTCCGACGGGTTGCAGAAATGATAAGCCCTCCATCGCCACCGTAACGACGCGAGCCTTTGCTGTTTTGGAGGCGAGAATAGTGCTGCCCAAGTCCATTTGCGACATGAGCCAGCCGCCAAAAATGTCGCCGTTTGGATTCGTATCCGCCGGCATGGCAATGGTGCGAATGACCAATTCGCCTTTCGGTTTTTCGGGCCGCATATATCGCCCTTATACTCTGCCACGCCGAGCAAAGTCGAGGGATCCCGCGAAATCTGGGCTGTAGTGACGGTCGATGAGCGCCGAGAATTCAGCACGCCGGCGGTCATAGACCGCCGCTACAGAATCAGCATACAATCGCCGTAACTGAAGAATCGGTACCGTTCTTTCACCGCTTCTTCGTAAGCACGCAGGATGAACTCGTGACCGGCAAAAGCGCTCACCAACATCAGCAAAGTCGAGCGCGGCAGATGAAAATTTGTCAGCAAAACATCGACGACTTCAAACTGGAACGGTGGATAAATGAAAATCTCAGTTTCGCTTTCGATCGGTTGAATATTTCCGAATTTGCGTTGAACCGATTCGAGGACTCGCACCGTTGTTGTTCCAACAGCAACAATTCGCTCTGCCTTTGCCATGGCTATGGCTGTCTCACGCGAAATTGAAAATCGCTCGGGATACATTCGATGTTCGGTGATGTCCTCGCTTTTGACCATGCGGAAGGTTCCTGTCCCGACGTGAAGAGTAATGAAGACATGGCGAAGCGTTTCGAGCATCTCCGGTGTAAAATGCAGGCCGGCTGTCGGAGCGGCCAGCGAGCCATCATATTTCGCAAACACCGTTTGGTAGCGAGCTTCATCCTCTTCCCTGTAGTGGCGGTCGGAGCCTGCACCGAGCGAAGTCGAAATGGCCGCTGATCGTTTGATATAAGGCGGCAATGGCATCGCACCGCTATGCAGAAGATCGAGATCTTCGGCCAAAATAACTTCACGCGATCCGTCGGCAAAGATTTCTCCCGCCTCTGCCTGCACACCTTGAATGGAAGCGACGGCGTTTCTTCCAAACTTGCGCCCAGGTTTCACCAACGCTTTCCACCGACGCAATGCAATTTTTTCCAGGAAGAGAAACTCCAACTTCCCGTCATCGGAAAAATGTCGCGCTGGTAAAACACGCGAGTCGTTCAAAACGAGTAGATAATCGTCAGTCCGGCTCGGACTGCCGTCGCACAGAAATTTTTTAAGGTCAACAAAACGAGCGTGTTCGATTTTCTGTCCGTCGCGATGCAATACCATCATGCGGGAATCCTCTCGACGCGGCAGCGGGTGTTGCGCGATCAACTCACGCGGCAACTCGTAATCGTAGTCGCTCAAGCGCGTACTCACACTGCATCATCAAAGGATTTGATCGTACGCGCAAAGGTGACATCATCAGGCGTGCTTCAACCCGCACTCTCCGTCGTCCTGGAAGCGCTCGAGAAGATTCGCGATTCTCAAGAGAAACCGCTCCGAGTTTCCCGTGTGACATTGAATCGACTCTTTTACCAAGCACCACCAGCCAGCGCTGTAGAGGCGGAGGCGTTTTCCCCAAGAAAAGCCGATGTCGCAGCCAAGGCTGCAGCGCTGGCCGAGGTGCGGGAGCGCGTTTGCGTTTGCGCAAAATGTCCGCACCTCGCGCGCAGTCGCACCCAAACCGTTTTCGGCGTCGGTAATCCTGACGCAGAATTGATGTTTGTCGGTGAAGCGCCAGGCGCCGATGAAGATGCGCGCGGCGAGCCGTTTGTGGGGCGGGCTGGACAATTGCTCACCCGCATCATCGAGACAATGGGACTGAGCAGGGACGACGTTTACATCGCGAATATTTTGAAATGCCGTCCCGATATGCCCAAAAGCGCGCCCGGGAACCGTCCTCCCACTCCGAAGGAAATGTCGACCTGCATTGGTTATCTGATCGAACAAATCGAAATCATTCAACCACGCGTTTTGGTCGCGCTAGGAGCCACCGCCGTGGAAGGGTTGTTGGAAACACGTGGCGCCATGCGTCAACTGCGGGGCACATGGCGCTTGTATCACGACACGCCACTCATGATCACGTATCACCCGTCGTACTTGTTGCGCAACCAATCGCCGATTGAAAAACGCAAAGTCTGGGAAGATATGATGGCGGTCCTGGAAAAACTCGACCGTCCGATCAGCGAGCGACAACGAAATTATTTTCTCTAACGTGGCCTCGACGATATCGCAATTAGTGCTCGCCCGCGCAATTTCGCAGCCCAGTCAGTGGGGTCTTACGCCGGCGATTCTGCAATTCGACTCTGAATGGGACCCGCTCCGGGGCGATCCGCGGTTCGAACAACTCGTCGCTTCACTCGCGTCGAAAGAACCGACCAAGCAACGGTCGCTATAGTTTCGATCGCGCCCGACGCAACCGGCTTTGGCTCGCGAGAGTAATCGTGGTTGACGCGATCATACCACGCACCTCATTGCGTGGGACTTTCACTCGCGTTTGCAAAGCTTCCAACCCGCTCTCTTCGATCAAGGAGAGAGTCCGTATCCCGATCGTTGCCGGAAGAGCCGTGGCTACACGCACACGTGGCGGGTTAATCGCGATGGAGTATTCCAAGCCGGCGTCCAGCCCCGCACGCGCTTCCGCGATCCAACGCTGATAAATGGGCAAAAACGCGGCTGGCGCATTCAACAATTCGGCAGGGGCGAGACCGGCATCGCGCAATTCGTCTTCCGGAAAATAACAACGGCCGGCTCGCAAATCACTTCCGGCATCGCGCAAAATGTTTACCAGCTGCAATCCGCTTCCATATTTTCTGCCTAGTTCCAACATATCGCCTTCCATTCGCGCGGTAAAACTCTGGACTTTCCGGAAACAAACGCGTGTCCAAAATTCGCCCACACATCCCGCGACGAGATAAGTGTACTCGCGCAGCTCGTCGCCATTAGGCAGCGCCGCGAGTCCTCCGCGCCATCGCGTCAAATCCTGCCGCTGACCGCGCGTGATAACGGCAAGCAACTCACGGACGTCACGCTGGTCTTCAGATGAAAGATTTCGCAGCGACTGCAAAATTTCGTCGACCGATGCGAGTAGCGCGTTCTCACCATCGGTCATGCCGGATGAACCACGCAGCTCTGCGAGATCATTCCCGATCGCTTGCTCTTTTCCAGTAATCGCGCGGACGAACCGGTCCAGCACCTCAAGTCGCTTTTCGATATCAACGGCACTGCCATCTGCAATTGTGTCGCTCGTTCTTGCAAGCAGATAACCCAGCGCAACAGGTTCCCGCAGCGCCTTGGGCAGTAACCGAATAGAAATATAGAACGAACGTGAAACCGGTTTCAGCAGTTCCAGTTCGTTCATAAACCAAACGTTGCTCAGCTCACTTCAATCCGCGAGATTTAAGATGGTGAGATAAAATAAGAAATGACCGAAACCCGACATCATAGGCCCATGACTGAGAACGAGATGCACCCATCCGACGTGGTTCGCCATCTCTACGTCCATTTTCCATTTTGCGCCCGCATTTGTCCGTATTGCGCATTTTATAAGACGCGCGCAAACGCTGTGGAAGTCAGCCGTTTTTGCCAGGCCCTAGTACGGGAGCTTCAAGAAACCACCGACTTGTTGCCATCGACCATTTATTTCGGTGGCGGGACGCCGACCGCTCTAAAAACCTCGCAGCTTGAAGTTATCCTGTCTGCGTTTCGTCAGCGGCTCGATCTCTCGGAATTAAATGAGTGGACGATCGAGGCAAATCCGGGCAGCGTCTCCCCGCGCAAGGCTGCGTTGCTGAAAAAATTTGGCATCAATCGTATCAGCTTGGGTGTCCAGAGTTGGGACCAGGATCTGCTTAACCTGCTGGGTCGCGAGCACAATGCCGCTCAAGCGGAAGAATCGTTTCGCATTTTTCGCAACGCCGGGTTTTCCAACATCAGCATTGACCTCATGTTTGCGTTGCCCGGACAAACGGAAACGCAGTGGCACGACTCCTTGCGGAAAACAGTCACGCTCGAGCCCGAACACATTTCCACCTATTGCCTCACCTACGAGGAGGACACGGAATTTCTGGCGCGATACGAGCGCGGCGAATTTTTAGCGAACGAAGAAACAGAAGCCGGTTTTCTCGAAATGGCGATGACCACGCTGGAGCAGGCTGGTTACGAACATTACGAAGTCTCAAATTACGCGCGGCCGGGATTTCGTTCCGAGCACAATCAAGCCTATTGGCGCGGAGAGGATTATGTAGGGCTGGGCCCGAGCGCATTCTCCACGCGGGGTTTCGAGCGCTGGCAGAACATTGCCGATCATCATCAATACACTCGTCGCTTGTTTGCTAACGAATCGCCGGTCGCGTCCATAGAAAAGTTGACTCCGGAAATGAAACGGACGGAGCGCATCGCGTTGGGGTTGCGGACCGCGGAGGGAATCACCGCCGATACAATCTCGATAAGTCGCATTCATGCGCTAAGCCGTGCCGGGTTGCTTCGACATGGTCCGGATCGCGTTGTTCTAACGTCCGCGGGAAAATTGCTGGCCGATTCCATCGCCGAAGAGCTGCTGTAAAATCAGGCGTCATAGACCACCGCTACAAACTGCCGCGGCCGCGACCGCGGCCACAACTTCACACTCCGCCGTAGCGTCGCTGCCTCTTTGCGAAATCTTCGACCGCCGCAGATAAATCTTTTCGTGTGAAATCCGGCCAGAGCTTCGGAGTTACATACATCTCGGTATATGAAAGCTGCCAGAGTAAGAAATTTGAAATGCGCATCTCGCCCGAAGTGCGGATCAACAGGTCCGGGTCCGGATAATACCGTGTATACAAATGTTTGCTAAACATCTCCGGGTTAATCATCGCCCGATCAATATGACCCGCCTCAACCTCGCGCAGTAGACTGCGAATCCCGTCGATAATCTCATCACGTCCGCCATAACTCAGCGCAAGAATCAACGTGAGCCCGGTGTTATTGGCAGTACGTTTGATTGATTCGTGCAATCGATTCTGGCAATTTTCCGGTAAATCTGTCAGCCGCCCGATCGCTTGGAGTCGCACATTTTTTTCAACCAGCTCTGGCGTTTTTTCTTTTAAAAATTTCTCAAGCAACCGCATCAAGGCAAACACTTCACTTTTCGGCCGTTGCCAGTTTTCCGCCGAAAAAGCATAAAGCGTGAGGTATTCTACCTTCAGTTCACCGCACCCTTCCACGCATTCGCGCACCGCATCGGCGCCTTTTTCGTGCCCTTTTATTCGCGGCAAACCACGCTGCTTCGCCCACCGACCGTTCCCATCCATGATGATGGCAATGTGCCGCGGAATGATTTTCGTCATTTCTCAAAGCAAAATGGTTTCCGCCCGTGTCGGTCCGACGCTAACGATCGTTAGCTTGGCTCCGGTTAATTCTGAAATGCGTTTAAGGTACTTGCGCGCTGGCTTCGGCAGGTCGGACCATTTTTGGGCAGATCGCGTCGATGTCTTCCAACCCGGCGTCTTTTCATAAATTGGTTCGCAATTGTTCCATTGCGCAGAATCGCACGGTGGAACGTTGAGACGTTTTCCATTAAGGCGGTAGCCGACACACATCGAAATCGGATCCACTTCATCGAGGCCATCGAGATTGGTGATCGCAAGTTCATCGATCCCGTTGATCATAGTGGCGTAATGGGTCGCCACCGCATCGAACCAACCGCAACGGCGGGCGCGTCCCGTCGTCGCCCCGAATTCGCGCCCCATGTCGTGTAGTCGTTTGGCAAAAGCCGCATCTTCCGTCGGCAATGGCCCCTCACCAACACGCGTCGTGTAGGCTTTTATCACGCCAACGACGCGGTCCATCCGATGCGGCGGAACACCCGAACCGGTGCAAGCGCCGCCCGCCGTTGTATTCGATGAGGTCACGAAGGGATAGGTTCCGTGGTCGATATCGAGAAAAGTTCCCTGCGCGCCCTCAAATAAGATTTCGCGGCCGCTCTGCAACGCGCGATGCAGATAAACTACCGTGTTCGCAACAAAAGGCGCCAGCGCTGCGCCCGCTGCCAAATATCGCTGGTTTACTTGGCGGAAATCATTTGGTTCGGCCCCGAGGGCACGCAAAATGGCATTGTTCTCGCGCATTTTGGCTTCGAGCTTTTTCGAGAACAACGTGGGCTGCATCAGATCGGAAACTCGCAGGCCCGTTCGCGCTGCCTTATCCCCATAGGCGGGACCAATCCCGCGTTTGGTGGTTCCGATTTTTGTGACGCCTTTGCGCAGCTCGCGCTGCTCGTCCAACGCGCGATGGTAGGGCAGGACCAGGTGCGCGGCGTCGCTCACCAGCAGATTGCGGCCGATCTTAATTCCCAGATCCCGCAATCCATCAATCTCCCTTACCAGCGCAACGGGATCAACGACGACACCATTACCGATTACACAGACTTTGCCGCGCCGCAGGATTCCCGATGGAATCAAATGCAAAATATATTTCTTCCCGCCATGAATAACGGTATGGCCCGCATTGTTACCGCCCTGGCTTCGCACAACGATATCGGCGTCGGCGGTGAGGACATCGATAATCTTTCCCTTCCCTTCATCGCCCCATTGCGCGCCGATCAGGATCGTATTGGCCATAATCTCTTGGGCAAAATTTTGTCCCGACGCGCTCTATCGAGGCAGTCGGGACTGCATACAAGAATAAGAGCTATGGTGAACGGCGCAAGACCATTCAGGGCGCGTCAGCCGATTAAGAGTTAATTCAACAAAATATGCGTACCATCCTATTGATCATACTGGTGCTGTTGCTAATTGGCGCTCTGCCCGCGTGGCCGTACAGTCAAGGCTGGGGCTATTTCCCCGGTGGCGGCCTGTTGCTGCTAATTATATTGATCCTGTTCCTCTGGCGAGCGTAGGGCCGCATCAAGCTGGAAGGGACGCACGCTCGCGTCTGACACACGCGGAAGCGCGTCCCTCCGCTTTTACTTAGCGGGCATCACTCGGAGGACAGGCAACGGAAAACGCAATCGCAATTCGTCCTGAAGGTAAATCTCAACGTGGTGCAAGCCGAATTGCTGAAACTGAACTCCGCCAAAGTAATGGACGTTCGTGGCATGCCCTTCGATTTCTTTGAGCTCAAATTCCACCTCTGCCTGCGCCAGGACTTGTTGCTCATCCACGCCGATAATGCGCGACCGCTGCTTGAATTTCCCGGCGCCGCTGCACCAGCGCGACCAAATGCATAGCCGCATGCAGGTGATGGGCAATTGCGGAGCTGGCACAATATTGATGACACCCACCAGAGTCTGCATTCCGTTAAATTCGTGCCGCACGTCCTCGCAGAGCACGCAGCTTTGCAGGTCGGGCAGGATAACTTCGGTTGTCGCCATTTCCTTAACTCTAACCACGCATTAACAATGCAAATAATATCACCGCCAAAACAATCCGATAAAGGGCAAAGGGCGCGAACCCGCGTGCCCGCACCCAGTTCATGAACCAGGCGACAACACCGAGCGCGACTACGAATGAAACGACTGCGCCAATCATGAGCACAACCCAATTGTGTCCGGTCATAACCAGCGGCGCGAGTCCGGTTTCATCGCCGCCATGCCGCAACGTCTTGAGCAAATCGTAGCCGGTCGCGACCACCATCGTAGGCATGGAAAGGAAAAACGAAAATTCGAGCGCTGCGCTCCGGCTCAACCCGGCCAACTGACCAGCCGCAATGGTTGACATCGAACGCGAGGTTCCTGGAAAAACTGCCGACGCAATCTGCGCGAAACCAATCCAGGCGGCCTGGGGCAACGACATTTCTTCCATTCGCAGAGTCCGCGGATTGCGACAAAACGCGTCCACCAGCCACATAATAACGCCGCCGATGAACAACGCCCAGGCCATTACCCAAAGATTTTCCAGATTTTGTCCGATTTGTTTCTTCAAGAGAAACGCCGGCAGCGCAGTGATAACGAAGGCGATCATGGTGAGACCAAGCGGATGAGTGAAAAGATTACGGTTCCCGCTTTCGCCCCGTGGAAAGGTCGAAAGAAATTTCAGGATCCGGTTCCAAAAATAGACCGGCAGCGCCAGGATCGCGCCGAGTTGAATCACAATCGTGTACATCTTCCAGTAGGCGTCGTGCAGATCGAGATGCAACAACGCCTCGACGATTCGCAAATGCGCCGTCGAACTGACCGG
>DATELT010000074.1:0-3840 GCA_035276245.1 Chthoniobacterales bacterium | reverse complement strand
GTATTTCGTTAATGCCGGCAGCGTAGGACAACCGCGCGATGGGGATTGGCGCGCTGCCTATTGCATTTACCACGCCGACGAACATTTGATCGAGCAACGCCGGGTCCGTTACGACGTTGAACGCGCCCGCAAGAAGATCATTGCCGCCGGTCTCCCGCGCTTGCTGGCCGATCGGCTCGCGCTCGGTCGTTAGGGTCGTGCCATTGAAGATTCTGATCATCAAACCGAGCTCGCTCGGAGATATCGTTCACACTCTGCCAGCGATTGCTGCGATTCGCGATGCTGATGCTGATGCGGACATTACTTGGGTCATCAATCCCGAATGGGCGCCGCTCTTACGTGGAAATCGCGATATCGATCATGTCCACATTTTTCCGCGGGGCGACTTTCGTGGGTTTGGCGCGCCAGGACGTTTGCTGCCTTGGATGCGGGAGACTCGCCGATTACAACCGGATGTCGCGCTGGACTTTCAAGGGCTCATTCGCAGCGCGTTGATCGCCAGAATGAGTGGCGCCAAGAAAATTCTCGGGACCAGCGACGCGCGCGAGGGCTCGCGCTTATTTTATACCGAAATTGCGCGAGTGGATCAGCACGAACACGCCGTCGATCGTTACCTTAAGTTAGCGAAGGTATTTGGCGCACCTTTTCGGGGGCATTTGCGTTTTCCCATTCCCACCGGTGATCGATTGCCGCGATTCGACGCCTTTCCCGGATTCGTAGTCCTGCATCCATTCGCTCGCGGCCGCAACAAATCGATCGGTCCTAATGTGATTTTGGAGTTTTGTCGAGCCCTTGCGCCTGCCCGCGTGGTCGTGGTCGGCAAATCCAAACGCAAATTTTCCACGCCGGAAAATTGCGTGGACTTGACTAATCAAACGTCGCTTCTGCAATTGATCTGGTTACTACGCGCGGCTGCCTTTGTCATCAGCGTCGACAGCGGCCCGATGCATGTGGCCGCGGCCGTAACCACGAATCTGGTCTCAATTCATACCTGGACCGATCCAAGCCGCGTCGGTCCATACAACAAGGCCGCGACCATTTGGAAAAACGGGAAGCTCATTCGCGTGGCCGACCTCGAATCCGACACTGATTTGCGCAAGAAGGGCCGAAAATTTCTGCCTGACGACGTCGCACCGGTCGCCGACCTGGCAATGCGTGCGCTCGCAAAACAGCCGCTGGCCTAACCCGTTGCGGCCATCAATGTCTGTTACCCTGAGCGCAAGTCGAGGGAGACCGGCGTTAAACTCTTTAAGTGAGTTCATCGGGATTCATCGACTGACGCTCGGGATGACGGGCTTGTAGCTGTCTCCCCTACGCCCGGGCCGCCGCCGCGCGTTGTTTCAGAATCGCTTCCGCCAACACTAGATCGCTCGCGTATGTGATTTTAAAATTATGATCGTCCGCCGGCACTATCACGATCCTTCCGCCGGCGTTTTCAATCGCTGAGACTTCATCGGTCACGGTCAAGGAATCCTTCTTCACCTGCTCGTAGGCTTGGCTTAGCAACTCGCGCCGAAAAACCTGCGGCGTTTGCATCGCGAAAACATTTTGCCGATCGATCGAACCGCTCACCACGTGATCGGCGTCGGCAAGTTTAAGGGTGTCGGTGATTGGTGTGGCCAATGCCGCGGCGCCGTGTTTCCGTGCCGCCGCAAAAACGCGCTCGATCTCGCGAGAGGTGATCAATGGCCGCGCCGCATCGTGTATAGCGACAAACTCGACCTCTTTGTCCAGTGCATTTAGTCCAGCCTGGACCGAATCCTGTCTTCGAACACCGCCGCGAACTACCCTGCGGATCTTTCGCAAGTTCATTTTCAAGATGAAATGCCGCATCGCTGCGGTTTCACGGGATACAACGAGAACGTCGTTTACACAGGTCGCCTTTTCGAATGCGGCCAGGGTATGTTGAATGACCGGGCGACCGGCGATTTTCGCCACCAACTTGTCAAAGCCAGCCCGCTTACTGCTGCCGGCAGCGACGATGATGGCGGTCAACATAATTGAAGTTTAAAAAAGTTGAAACGTTACAAGCTTAAAAAGGGAAGAACTTCAGGGGACGATTTTATAGGCCCGATCCTTGTGACTTTTTAACTATCACGACAATTGTCGTGCCACTTCCGCGCTCAGTGTTTTTCCGTCTGCCCGCCCAGCAATCTTCGGCTGCAACGCTTTCATCACGGTTCCCATTTGCGCCCGCGATGTCGCACCGACTTGAGCGATAGTCTCAGCAACCATCCTTTGTAATTCCTCCGTGCTCATCGCTTGAGGGAGGTAGTCGCTTAGCACTGCGATCTCGGCTTTTTCCTTCTCCACCAAATCAGCACGCCCGCCTTTCTCAAAACTTTCGATCGAATCCTGCCGCTGTTTTACCTGCTTGCGAATCACTGCAACTGCATCGGCATCATTAAGCTCGGCGTCGGCGCCAACCTTTTCGATCGCGGTGTTCTTAAGCGCGGCTTTGAGCAACCGCAAAACGCTCAAACGGTCGGCGTCCTTCGACCGCATCGCGTCCTTCAAATTCTCGTCGATTCGTTTCTGCAGTGACATGGGTAGCACAGGCAGCTTGCGTGCTGTTTGTGGCGTCTTCGCCAAAACAGACTTTTCTTCGATATGTTACTGTTTGCAATCCCGGGATCCAACTACCGCTTGCACTCGAAATCAGAGCTGGGCTCGGTAAATCCGTCTCGTCAGCGGAGATTTTTGCAGAGAAAGATTGTTTCGGCGAGACGCCGAAACCAGCACGCGAGGACCCGTGCGCTAACCGGATTCAATGCGCGCACAAGCGTTCGGCGCATCTTTGCGCCGACTCGACATCGCTCACCGCTACAGCTTCAGCGTCTTTGTTCGTGCGCTTTAATAATCCGGCGAGCACGCCTCCCGGTCCCAGTTCAATGAAAAAATTACAGCCGCGTTTGAGCATGCCTTCCATGCAATCGACCCAGCGCACCGTCCCGGTAACCTGATCCTGCAGTGTTCGGCGGATATCCGGCAAGGTACAGACTGCTTCGCCCGTCACGTTGCTGAAAACCGCAAATGACGGCGCTTGCATCGGAACTTCGAGCAAGGCCTCACTCAGTTTTTGATAAGCGCTCTCCATCAAACGGGAATGATACGCACCGGCAACGTTCAACATCGTTGCGCGCCGGATGCCGTGCTCCTTCGCTAACGCGACGGCGACCTCAACCTTCGCGCGTTCGCCTGAGAGCACGATTTGCCCCGGCGAATTAATGTTCGCGACATCTACATCAGCATCTGCGGCCAGGGTACGGGCGGAATTTTCATCGGCGCCGATCATCGCGGCCATCGCGCCGTCGGTTGCAGCGCAAGCTTCGTCCATCAATTGGCCGCGCCGATGCACCAGTTTCAACCCGTTTTCGAAGTCAAATGTGCCAGCGGCGGCGTGCGCGGTCAGTTCCCCCAGCGACAAACCCGCCGCCGCGTCGACCGGAAAATCCCCGGCTAATTCGCGCAAAACCGCGAGGCAGGCGAGCGCGTGGACAAAAAGCGCCGGCTGACAATTGGATGTGTTTGTTAGTTCCTCGAGCGGTCCATTCCAGGTGACGTCCGTTAGGTTACGGCCAAGAATCGAATTGGCCGAGTTAAACAGTTCAGCTGCTCCCGGAAAGGCATCGGCGAGATCTCTTCCCATCCCGACGACCTGCGCGCCTTGTCCGGCAAAAAGAAGTCCGATCTTTTGAGCCATTTACGTTCCAGTTAACGCGCCTCGTTAAAGCTTTGCGAGCAGATTCCTTTTCCGGGAAGCGCAGGTTGCCGGGTAGCGCACGCGTCTCGCGTGTACCGCCAGTCCGGCTCGGACCGATGCCGTCTCGCCAGCGCGGA
>DATELT010000073.1:0-7901 GCA_035276245.1 Chthoniobacterales bacterium | reverse complement strand
TCTACGGCAGGTGGAATGGGGCGAACTCGATGTGCTCGTGCTCGATTTGCCGCCCGGTACCGGCGACATTCAGCTCACGATTGTGCAAACCGTCGCGCTCGCCGGCGCAATCGTCGTGACCACGCCGCAGGAAGTGGCGCTGATCGACGCGCGCAAGGCAGCCTCGATGTTCGAGAAGGTAAACGTGCCCGTCCTCGGTTTGATCGAAAACATGAGCTACTTCATTTCGCCGAGTGACCAGAAACGCTATGAAATTTTCGGGAGCGGCGGCGGCGAACGCGAAGCGAAACGGCTTCGAGTGCCCTTGCTCGGACAAGTCCCGATCGACATCGCGACGCGCGAGGGGGGGGATCGGGGAATGCCCATTGCAGCCGAGGATCCCAAATCTGCGGTTGGCGCGGAGTTCAATCGGATCGCGCGTGAACTGCTAAGTACGCTTGGGTAGGAGCAAGTAACAAAGGCGGCAGGTCCTTGTTCGAAGCGCTGTCGCCACAGCGCGAGTGCATCAAAATCCGCTGGAGACAGCCGACGCTATAGGCAGGAGCGAATACTTGTACGCAATCCGCCGTTCTTTCGCACTCGCAACTACATCCTGAAACCAGCGATATAAGCGGCTTGCCAATTCCGATGTTAACATGCTTGGATTCTGGCACTTATGTTTGCGGTAAATAGGTATGCGCAATGCTACGTCATAAATAAATGAGATTGACTAGAAATCCGATTTCTTTTTTTATGAATAAGAATCCTGCGATGCGAGCTTCGTCTGAGGACCAACCGCAGTTCGTCAAGAACTCCGTTCTTTACAAGGAGTTCCTGGCCGAACGCGAAGAGATTTTGAAGCACAAGTGGATCGAGAGCGAGAAAGCCGGAGCTGATATTGGTTTCGAGAAAGCGTTACTCGATTGGATTGTGAAACATCGTTCGAATTGGCGACAAAAACGGTTGAAGGAGGGTAGGGGCATCGTCCAAGCTACTGCCTGATTTCAATTTCCTTTAAGGCGATCCTGCGAGGTCGCGAAGGAAGGTATGAACGAAAAGAGGACAAATCCGAATAAGTCCATCCTCGTGATGGACGCGACGGCGATTCAGCGGGCGCTCCGCCGAATCGCGCACGAGATCATCGAGCGCAATCCTGATCTCAAGCAAATTATTCTCGCTGGTATTCCGTCGCGCGGAAACGAGATTGCGCGCCGTATTGCAGACACGATTTCCACGATCGAAAAAGCTCCCATTGCTGCCGGGACAATCGATGTGGCGATGCACCGCGACGATGTCGGTACGCGGAGCGAGTTACCGGTTGTAAAGGCGTCCGACCTGCCGTTGCCGTTGGAAACCAAAACTGTCATTATTGTCGATGACGTTTTGTTCACGGGTCGCACCGTGCGCGCGGCCATGGACGCAATTACGTCGTTCGGCCGGCCGGCTAGAATTCAGCTCGCGGTCCTGATTGATCGCGGCCATCGCGAATTACCGATCCGGGCGGATTATGTCGGCAGAAATCTACCGACTGCGCCCGATGAAAAAGTGCGTTTACGCCTGGGTGACGAAGGCTCAGAGGAGGGCGTCTGGTTAGTCAAAGAATGAGTCGGAAATGAAGACGCGTTGGAACCGCAAAGACTTGCTCGGGCTGCGCGAATTATCTGCCGACGAAATCAATCTTGTTCTCGAGACGGCGGATGCTTTCAAGCAAGTCGGCGCCCGCGAGATCAAAAAGGTCCCCGCTTTGCGGGGGAAAACACTGGTGAATTTCTTTATCGAACCAAGCACGCGTACACGCACGTCATTCGAGTTGGCAGCGTTTCGACTGAGCGCCGATGTGATCAATATCACAGCTGCCGCTTCGAGTTTGAGCAAGGGCGAGACTTTGAAAGATACCGCCAAAATTCTGGAAGCGAATCATGTCGACATCATTGTTCTGCGTCACAGTTCCGCCGGCGCGCCGCAGTTTTTGGCCGAGCGATTGCGCTCGAGTATCATCAACGCTGGCGACGGCGCTCACGAACATCCCACCCAGGGTTTGCTCGATAGCTACACCATTCGAGAAAAGAAAAAGCGGTTCGAAGGATTAAACGTCGCCATCATCGGCGACATCTTGTTCAGCCGAGTTGCGCGCTCGAACATTTTCGCGCTAACGAAACTTGGGGCGCGCGTCACCCTAGTCGGGCCGACTACGCTGGTCCCGCGCGATTTTGAAAAACTTGGCGTCGCCATTTCTCATGATATCGACAAAGTTTTGCCCGCCGCCGATGTCGTGAACTTGCTGCGCATTCAGCACGAGCGTCAGCGTAAGGAATATTTTCCCGATGTCGGCGAGTACATCCGCCTTTTCGGCTTAACCAAAGAGCGCGCGAAATTATTGAAGCCCGATTGTTTGATCATGCATCCCGGCCCGATTAATCGCGGGATCGAGATCGACAGCGAAGTAGCCGATGGAAATCAGAGCGTCATTCTCGATCAGGTGACCAACGGTCTGGCCGTGCGCATGGCTGTTTTGTATCTATGCGGAGGGATCGCAACGTGAGCGCGACTATCATTCGCAATGGTCGCATTATCGATCCAGCGAATCGTCGCGACGAGACTGGTGATCTCGTAATCAGGAACGGTCGTATCGTGGATCAATCCGCAATCCACGATCCGCAATCGGCAATCGAAAAAATTGATGCGACTGGCCTCATCGTGGCGCCGGGATTAATCGACATGCATGTCCACCTTCGCGAACCGGGTTTTGTTCACAAGGAAACGATCGCATCAGGTGCACGCGCGGCGGCTGCCGGTGGATTTACCACCGTCGTCTGCATGCCGAACGGCTCGCCGATCGCCGATAACCCTAGCACCATTACCTGGATAAAAGATCGCGCGCGTGATACCGCGAGCGTGAATGTTTTTCCCACCGGTGCGATCTCAAAAAATCTCGAGGGCAAAGAGCTGGCACCGATTGCCTCAATCGTGCAAAGCGGAGTTGTCGCAATCACCGATGATGGCAAGTGCGTGCAAAATCATGAGTTGATGCGGCGCGCGGTCGAATACGCCCGCATGGTCGGGGTGCCGGTGCTCGATCATTGTCAGGATTACAATCTCGTCGGCGACGGTGTGGTGAACGAGGGCGAATGGAGCATGTTGCTGGGGTTAGCGGGGTGGCCGGCGGCGGGTGAGGAAGCGGTGGTGTTGCGGAACATTCTGTTGGCCGAGCTTTGCGATCATCACATTCATTGCCAGCACATCAGCACGGCCGGTAGTGTTCGGTTGATTCGCGAGGCGCGTGCCCGCGGAGTGAAAATCTCCGGTGAAGTTTGCCCGCACCACATCGCGTTGACGGACGCTTCGATTCAGAATTTCGATACCAACTGCAAGATGAACCCGCCTTTGCGCACACAACGCGACATCGATACGATTATTGAGGGAGTTACCGACGGCAGCCTGACGATTCTTTGCAGCGATCATGCGCCGCATGCTGCTTTTGAAAAGGAAGTGGAATTTGATCGCGCGCCCTTTGGAATTGTCGGGCTGGAGACCGAGCTCGGATTGTTCATCCATATTCTGGTTCACCAACGGAAAGCAATTTCGCTCAACCGGCTGATCGAAATGTTCACGATCGAGCCCGCGAAATTGCTGAAGCTTGATGCCGGCACGTTGTCGATTAGCGCAAAAGCGGATGTCACCCTGATCGATCCTGATCGGGAATGGACGGTAGACGCGTCCAAGTTCGAATCGCTGTCGCGCAACACACCCTTTCACGGCTGGAAACTGAAAGGACGGGCGGTGCGGACTATTGTAGGTGGCGAAACGGTCTGGGCATTGTAGCCGCGATTAGTGACCGCGGCCCGCCGTCAACGCGCTACAACTACCCGTAACCTCCGTGAATGTAGCTTTCGAGGTGCTCGATTGTTGCGCTCTGGGTCGAGATGATGTGTTTGACCACGTCGCCGATGGAAAGAACCCCCCGCAATTTTCCATCGTCGACGACCGGTAAATGCCGAATGCGTCGCTCCGTCATAAGCCGCATACAGTTGTCTACCGGCTCGTTCGAATGAGTAACGGTCACATCTTTCGACATGATTTCTTCCACCTTCGTCTCTCGCGAGCGTTTGCCTTTTAGAAAAACTTTGCGGGTGTAATCGCGCTCGGAAATAATCCCGACGACTTCCTCGCCTTGTAGCACCAACAGGGCGCCGACATTTTTTGCGTCCATCATTTCGATGGCCTCGAAAACCGTCGCAGCCGGCGCGATGGAATAAACTTCTGTGCCCTTTTTGCTAAGAATCGCGCCAATTGTTCCGCCTACATCCATAAAACGGGGATACCGCTGAATAACGAGACTAAGACCCTCGCTAGTCTGATGCAAAGCAAATTCTCACTGGGGAGCGCTCGCACGCCGCCAAACGCTGGTCCCGGTGACTGGCAGCACGCTACCCAGCCAAACCGCGTCATCCTGAGCGAAGCAAAGGATCTCATGACTTGTCGACAGGACTGCACTAATTGACCACGTACCCTCGCAGTCTACGCGGCTTGGGGATGACAGCGCCTATAGTGTCGATGACGCCTCAGCGGTCCGTCGCGAACTTCTCTTCAATTAACCGATTCAGATGCGCAGCAATCGTATCTTCATCGAGGCGTTGGATCACCTCGGTTAAGAAGCCGCCAACGATAAGGCGTTGAGCAGTTTTGATCGGAATCCCACGGGTCCGGAGATAGAAGAGCTCGTCTTCGTCGATCTGTCCGCTGGTGGCGCCATGAGTGCAACGGACGTTGTCGGCCAGGATTTCGAGGCCGGGCATGGAGTTGGCCTCGGCGTCGTCGCTTAAGAGAAGGTTCCGCACCTTTTGATAGGCATCGGTGAAATGCGCATGCGGTTCGACACGGATGAGTCCGCCGAAAGTAGTACGGGCACGATCGGTCAGCGCGTTTTTGTAAAGCAGGTCGCTGGCGGTGTGAGGGAAGACGTGGTCCTGCAAGGTCCGGGCATCGAATTCCTGTTTCTCATGAGCGACGGCGACTGCGAGCAAATCGCTGCGAGCACCTTCTCCGACCATGCGGCTTAAACTTTCGAAGCGCGAGTAATTGCCACCGAGATGCAAATTGAGGCTCATGGCCGAGGCATCGCGTTCCACAGTGGTGGCGTTAATCTGCAATGCGGTCACATTCTCATTCCAGCGCTGCGCGCAAACGTACTTCACCGTTGCACCAGGTCCCGCGATTAGATCGTTCACCCCGCAAGCAAATCCATGCGCAGTTTTGTCGAACGAGCGGAAGTGCTCGATCACTGTGACTTTCGCCATTTCATCGGCAACCAGAAGCAAATGCGGAAAGGCGGCGGCGTTTTCACCGATCAGCCAGTGAAAAATTTCGATCGGCAATTCGAGTTCCAGCCCGCGTGGGACGTAAATGAAAGCGCCCGCGAGGACGCGGGCACGATGTAGTGCCGCGAATTTTGCGGAGCCGAGGGCAGCCGGCTGAGCCATGAAATGTTTCCGCACAAGGTCTTCGTGCTCGGCCAGCGCACGTTCCAGTGGTTGAAAAATGACTCCGGCTTTGCGAAGCGATTCCGGCAGTATATCCCGCTCGAGCAATTGATCGTTGGCAAAGACAAGGCGCCCCGCTTTGCCATTGAGAGCGGTTGATCGCTCCAGAATTTCGCCCTGTTCATCATCGGACGCCACGGTACCAAATCGGTAGGGTGTAAGGTCGAGCGCTCCGACATTGGAGAATCGCCAGGCCTGATCTTTGCGTGTCGGCATAGGTAAGGCAGAAAATTCGCGCCAACCTTGTCCGCGCTGCTGCCGAAACCATGCCGGGAGATCGCCCGCAGCGTCCTGCGGCGCAGCGACAATATCGGAATTCACCTCAGGCGATCCTGTCACATCCTCAAGGACAGCACTTCCGTAGCTCATTTAGCGAGACAGAAAATGGACGGCGAAACGGAATTAGCCGACCGAGCCTTCCATTTCGAGCTCGATCAACCGCTTGAGCTCGACCGAATACTCCATCGGAAATTGGCGAACCAAGTCGTTGACGAATCCATTCACGCTCAAGCTCATGGCTTGTGCTTCACTGAGGCCCCGCTGTTGCATGTAAAAGATTTGCTCAGCCGAGACCTGCGACACGCTGGCTTCGTGTTGAACCGAATTGCCCGTGCCGCGGACGGTGATTGCGGGATAAGTGTCAGTGCGCGATGTGGCATTAATCAGAAGCGCGTCGCACTCGGTATTGTTTTTGCAATTCTTGAGATGTTTCGGGACATGGACCAGCCCACGATACGTAGCTCGGCCAGCGCCTATCGAAATCGATTTCGAGATGATGTTTGACGTTGTTTCATCGGCGGCGTGCAACATTTTCGCGCCGGTATCCTGGTGCTGACCGTTGTTCGCCAGCGCGATTGAGAGCACTTCGCCGCGCGACTTGCGTCCTTTCAAGACGACGCCCGGATACTTCATGGTCAGCCGGGAACCTATATTGCAGTCGATCCATTTAATCTCCGATTCTTCATGGGCGAGTCCGCGCTTGGTCACGAGATTGAAAACGTTCGCCGACCAGTTTTGCACGGTGATGTATTGAATCTTTGCGCCGGGCAGCGCGACCAATTCGACCACCGCGCTGTGCAAAGTCGCGGTATTGAACTTCGGCGCGGTGCAGCCTTCCATGTAGGTTACTTCGGCGCCTTCATCGACAATAATGAGTGTGCGCTCAAATTGCCCGAAATTTTCGGCATTAATCCGGAAATAAGCCTGCAACGGATGTTTCACTTTCACGCCCGGCGGCACATAGATGAATGAACCGCCGCTGAAAACCGCGGAATTAAGTGCGGAAAATTTATTGTCGCCAATCGGGATTACCTTGCCGAACCAACGCCGGAAAATCTCCGGATATTCCTTGAGACCTTCAGTCGACCCGACGAAGATCACACCCTGTTCGCCGACAGCTTTCTTGATGTTGGAATAAACCGCTTCGCTATCGAACTGCGCCTCCACCCCGGCGAGAAATTTTCGTTCCTGCTCCGGAATGCCGAGACGCTCGAACGTTCGCTTCACGTCCTCCGGAACTTCGTCCCACGAGCGTTTGGAACGTTGACCCTGCGCGAGGTAGTATCGAATCTTGCTAAAGTCGATCGCCTCGAGGTCCTTGCTTGCCCAGTGGGTCGGCAACGGTTTGCTCTCAAAAGTTTGCAACGCTTTGAGCCGAAATTCTCGGACCCAATCCGGGTCCTGTTTCACGTCCGAAATGTAATTCACCACCCCTTTGTTCAGGCCGACACCGGCGTCGAAGCCGTAATCGACCTTGTAATGAAAGTCGCCGATGTCGCGATCGATATTGACGGCTGAAGTATCTGTTTTCATCTCCTTAATAATTACGCTGCCACTGGCTCCTCCGCGTGCTCGCGAATCCAGTCGTAGCCTTTTTCCTCCAATTCGAGCGCCAGCTCTTTCCCGCCGCTGCGGACGATCCGTCCCTGTATCATAACATGGACAAAATCGGGAATGATATAGTTCAACAAACGCTGGTAATGGGTGATCAAAAGTACGCCCAGGTTGGGGCCGCGCAACGAGTTCACTCCGTTTGCCACTATTTTCAGAGCATCAATGTCCAAGCCGCTGTCGGTTTCGTCCAAGACAGCATATCGCGGTTCGAGCATGGCCATTTGCAAAATTTCGCATCGCTTCTTTTCGCCGCCGGAAAAGCCATCATTGACCGCGCGCGAGGTAAAGGCGCGATCGATTTCCAGTAAATCCATCTTTTCGTAAAGCCTGGCGTAGTAATCAGTTGCTTCGAGCTCTTCCCCTGGCGGAAGCCGCGACTGTATGGCGGCGCGCAAAAAATTTGCGATCGTTACGCCCGGCACTTCGCTCGGATATTGAAACGCCATAAAGAGCCCCCGACGGGCGCGCTCGTCCGGCTCGAGCTCGAGG
>DATELT010000072.1:0-6673 GCA_035276245.1 Chthoniobacterales bacterium | reverse complement strand
GAAGCTGCCAAAGTTTGAAAAATATCCGCCGCCGTAAAAGAACTTGATTGTTGACAGACTCAATTCTCCCTCGCTGTTCGGCAGCCATGTTCACCTGCGTGATCCGTGCTAAAGAAAGGACTCATGGCTGAATCATTCGGGCGCTCCCGTTTTCCGGAAGTTCTTTCTCCCGCTGACGACAAATTCGGCGCACATCTTCGAGGATTCGGTTCAATCGGAATCCTTGCGATTCTTATCATCCTTGGCGGCAATTTCATTATCACACCGCTCAGCGCGATTCTAGTCCTGCTCTGGACGAAAATCTCAAAGACCCCGTGGCGCGAGATTGGTTATGTGCAACCGCGCAGATGGGGCAAGACAATTGCGATCGGAATGGTTTTTGGCGTCGTCCTGAAGTTTGTGATGAAAGCGATGGTGATGCCGCTTTTTGGCGCGCCACCCATCAACCAGGCTTATCAATTCGTTACCGGCAATCTCGCCGTTATTCCGGTGATGATTTACACAATGATTGTAACCGCCGGTTTCGGCGAGGAAACCTTCTACCGCGGATGGATGTTCGAACGGCTCTCCAAATTGTTCGGGCAAGGCGTGTGGGCAAAGATCGTAATCGTTCTGACCACTTCCATTCTGTTCGCAACCGTTCACTATCCTGAACAGGGCGTTCCAGGTGTGACACAAGCGTTGGTGACTGGATTGATATTTGGCGCAAGCTTTGCCATCACGGGGCAGATTTTCATGCTAATGATCGCTCACGCGGCATTCGATTTAACCGCACTTTGGATGATCTATTATGGCCTCGAGACGCGCATCGCGCATCTCATTTTCAAGTAGAGAGGAACGTGCTCCGATTGTTTCTGCAATTGAATTCATGCGGAGGAAGTTCGAGAGTTCGCGCGCAGGTCCATAATCGTGAGAGTCCAGGTTCACTCATTGAGATGGCCAATTTCGATTGTGCTTCTGATTGCGACTTCGCGTTTCGCCTGCTCGGGCGAGGAACCAATTCCGAACCTCAATTATGAAGCCGTCCCCGACTTTTTTCAGTTACCGCCGGGCGAGCATTTTGTTGAGGCCGCCGGGGTGGCAGTAAATTCCAAGGGTCACATCTACGTGTTTCATCGCGGCAAACATCCACTGATGGAGTTTGATGCCTTTGGGAAATTCATTCGCAGCATCGCGGATGATCTCTTTGTTAGCGCCCACACCGTACGGGTGGACGCCGACGACAACCTTTGGACAACTGATGTCGGAGCTCACCTGGTTTTAAAGCTTAGCCCGGATGGTCGCGTATTATTGTCGTTAGGCCGGATGCGGATACCAGGCGACGACGTCGGCCATTTTAATCAGCCAACTGATGTGGCTTTTGATCGCGAGGGGAATATTTATGTGGCCGACGGCGAAGGAAATTCGCGCGTGCTGAAGTTCAACAAATTTGGAAATCCGCTTCTCGGCTGGGGAATGAAAGGTGGGGGGCCGGGCCAGTTCGACCTTCCGCATTCAATCGCAATTGATGGCGACCAGGTTTATGTCGGCGACCGCGAAAACGCGCGCATCCAGGTTTTTGATCTCAATGGTCGTTACCTGCGCGAATGGAAACTCGGTCACCCGTTTGGTCTCTTCGTTACGCCCGATCATTTTGTCTACATGTCCGACGCAATCGCCGGCCGAATTTTGAAGATCAATCCGGGAGGCAAAGCCGTCGGCGTGCTGGAAGGACCGCCACCGGACAAGGGACGGCATTTCGATCCGCATTCACTTGCGGTAGATAAAGACAATTCGCTTTTCACGGCGGAAGTAACGCCGTGGCGAGTTCAGAAATTCCGCATGAAATGAAGCGACCTGATTGCGCAAAAAAGAACAAGAATTTTGAAAGCAAACGCGCGGCGGAGCCGGTCGGCGCATTTCCGCATGCCAAGCGCGTTGGGAATTTCCTTTTTCTATCGGGAATCGGGCCGCGCGTCCGTGGAAGCAAAGAAATTCCCGGAGTCACGTTCAAGGCTGATGGCAGGATCCACAATTACGATATCGAGAGGCAATGCCGTGCGGTTTTTGAAAACGTCCGGCTCGTTCTCGAAGACGCGGGCGCGAGTTGGAACGACATTGTCGATGTCACCGTGTTCCTGACAAACATGAAAAAAGATTTTCCGATCTACAACAAACTCTACGCCGAGTATTTCGCGGGCGATGACAAACCAAATCCAACTCGCACAACAGTTGAAATTACCGCTTTGCCGACACCGATCGCGATCGAATTGAAAGTGATCGCAGCGGTGAACTAACAACGGTCCGCAGCTTGCGCAGATTCAAAAAGTGGTCGTCTCTACGCCAGTCCGGCCCGGACCTGACGAACCGAAACCTGTCGCGCTTTCATTCGGTGTTGGACGTTGGGCGTTAAGGATTGGACGTTCTTGAAACCATGTCGTTTCGTGTCATTGCGGCAGACCACACCGGTATTACCGTTTCGAACCTTGAACGCTCGCTCGCGTTCTGGCGCGATGTGCTCGGGTTTGAGCTTTCACATCGTCCCCATCAGACCGGCGAACTGGCCAGCGAGATTACCGGTGTAACTGGCGCTGAGATTTCAATCGCCGTCCTCAAAGGCTACGGCCACAAAATTGAATTACTCGAATACCTCGCACCCGCAGAGCGAAAGCGGATCGAGCTAAGGCCATGTGACGTCGGATCAGTCCACGTTGCATTCACGGTCGATAATCTCGACGCGATCCTGCATACAATCGCGGCCTCCGGTTGGAAGGCAGCCGGGAAACCGCAAACGATCACAGTGGGTCCTAACACCGGGAAACGAGTTATCTATGTCCGCGATCCGGACGGAACAACCATCGAATTTATGGAAATGCCTAAGCGAGTCGATGGTTAAGTGTTCAGAGTTGAGATCGGGACCTGCTAGTGCTCAGGGCTCGTTGCTGGAATGATCGGGATCGCCCCGCGCGTGACGTTCTTGTAAACGGTTCCGCCTTTCATCACGAAAGTGACGCGCCGTACCGCCGTGATGTCTTTGAGAGGATCACCGTCGAGTGCGATGATGTCGGCCTCGTAGCCAGGTGCGATCGAGCCGATACAGTCGCCCAAACGCATCGCTTCCGCGGCAAGCGAATGCGCCGAAACCATCGCGCTCATCGGATCGACTCCCGCATCGCGCACCCGATCGATGAACTCTTCTGCATTGCGGCCGTGGGCGCCCGCCACCGCGTCTGTACCGAACACCACCTTGAGTCCGGGAGTTTTCACGGCGCGACGAACAATATCGTGATCGAGAGACAACGCGCGTTCCATCGCGGCGAAACCTTCTTCCGTGTAACCGGGCGTACCGAGAAACCGTTGCTTGTTGGCGAGATAATTTTCGATCACAAGACCGGCTTGTGGATCGAAGTAGGTGCCATGTTCAGCCATCAACTTCAGAGAATCGTCGTCCGCCAGCGTGCCGTGCTCGATCTGCGTGCAACCAGCGAGGGTGGCCGCGCGCACGGCGTCTTTGTAAGCATGGACGAGTGTGCGTATGCCCTGTTTGTTCGCCTCGTCACAGGCAGCGTTGAGTTGTTCCTGTGACAAAGTCATTCCGCCGCCCTGGCGAATCGATTGCGAAGCGAAAATTTTGATCAAATCCGCACCGGCCGCCTTTTGTTTTCGGATAAACTCGCGAATCTCGTCCGGCGTGCCGGTCTGTTCACCCTTTCCCTCCAGCGGCTCGACGGCCGTAAGAATGCGCGGACCTGGAATCTCGCCTTTCGCGATGGCGTCGCGCAGCGGGACGTCCGTGGGCGAGCCAACACTCTGCACCGTCGTGAAGCCCGCCATTAGCGTGCGCCAGGCATTCGATGCTGCCTGGTAGGCGGCGAATTGCGTCGTTTCGTCAGCGCCGGCGTTCTTGCCGCCCTCGTCGAAACTCCAGGTAATGTGAACGTGCGAATCGATCCAGCCGGGCATTACCGTGAAGTGACGCAGGTCGTAATCCACCGGCATCGCCTTGGGGTCGAGTCCGACAATCTTTGATCCTTCAACCACGATGCGCGTGTCGCGCAGAACCTTACCGCGTCCGTCTAACAGCATTTTCACCGCAATAACGATGCGTTCTTTTTGCGGCGACACAGGCGTGCGGTTTTTTTCCGCCGCCGCGCAGATAACCGCAAAAATCCAGAGACAGATAAAGATGCTGGGTACTCGCATTGCCGCTACAGATTTATTGCTAGTCTCAAATGATTACGACAGCAGAGATACTTTGCGCCGAGAGCATCGCAAGTCCGAGCCCGACGAGCGATTGCGCCCGAGGCGCGTGCGCTGCGCAGAATGCTGCGTTAACGTCGGGTATGCAGTTCTCTGCTGACGAAGATTTCGCCAAGCAGCTCGACCTCCAGGATCCGCTGCGATCTTTTCGTGAGCGGTTCCATCTACCGCTTGGCAAAAATGGGCAACCGCTGATCTATTTCGCTGGCAACTCGCTCGGTTTGATGCCGAGGTCGGCAAAGCAAATCGTCGAGCAGGAATTACACGATTGGGCGACGCTCGGCGTCGCTGCCCATCTAGAAGGAAAAGCGCCCTGGTATTCCTATCACGAGACAGTACGCGAGCCGGCGGCGCGACTGGTTGGGGCAAGACCAAACGAGGTCATTTGCATGAACAGCCTCACGATCAATCTCCACCTGATGATGGCGACGTTCTATCGCCCGACCAAATCACGTTTCAAAATCCTGATGGAAGACCCGGCGTTCCCTTCCGATACCTACGCGATCAAAACGCAGATCGTTCATCATGGATTGAATCCGAAGGACAGTTTGTTACTGGCGAGTCCGCGTCACGACGAATTCACTGTGCGAACCGAAGATGTTCTAGATTTGATTGAAAAGCATAGCGACACACTGGCAATCGTTCTGCTCGGCGGAGTGAATTTTTTTACCGGCCAATTGTTCGACATTCCGACGATCACGGCAGCGGCGCGGAAGCATGGAATCGCCGTAGGTGTAGATCTTGCCCATGCCGTCGGCAATGTCCCGCTCTCGTTGCACGATTGGAATGTCGATTTCGCAGTATGGTGTTCTTACAAGTATCTCAACGCCGGTCCCGGCGCGGTCGCGGGCGCGTTTGTACACGAGCGACATGCTTCCAACACTGATTTACCACGTCTGGCCGGTTGGTTCGGCAACGACCCTAATACCCGTTTTCGCATGCATCTCGAGCCGGAGTTTATCCCCGTTCCGTCAGCGGATGGCTGGCAAGTGAGCAATCCACCGATCCTGGCGATGGCGCCGCTGCGCGCGTCCCTTGTCATTTTCGATGAAGCGGGCGGCATGGAGCCGCTAAGAGAAAAATCAATCCGGTTAACGAGTTATCTCCAATTCTTGTTAGAGTCCGAGACGGTCGGTCGGTCAAAACAACGATACACCGTTATCACACCGCGGAAGGCCAGTGAACGTGGTTGCCAGTTATCGATTCAGGCGCACGAACATCCCAAAGAATTATTCCGTAAGCTGGAATCTTCCGGCGTGATCTGCGATTTCCGCGAACCAAACGTCATCCGCGTCGCCCCAGCGCCTCTTTACAACACTTTTCACGAAGTCTGGCGCTTCGCCGAAATCCTGACCGACTGACCGAAATCGGCTGGCAGAATATTGAAAGGCTCCCCTCACCTCTCTCTGCTTCGCGTAGCCACGAAATCGCCAGGCTCGTTAAGGTTTCGAAATAATTTCTCGTCCGCTTTCGAGACCCCGAAGAGAGACAGTTTGTTCAGCGCAACCAGCTTCTTTGTTAGGGATTGAAGCGAAACATCCGCGCTGGAAAGCGCCGTAATAAAATCGCTCTCGGCACATTTTGGATAAATCGCAGCCAATGGTTCGGCCCGATCGCCGATCGTTGGAACAACGCCTCGATCAGGTTCAATTAACTGGCAAAGCGAGCACAAATAATTTTCGGTCATCAACGGCATGTCGACAGCAAGGGCCAGTAAATAATTCGTGCTAATGCGCATGAGGGCCGAGGTAACACCACTCAAGGGCCCACCCGACGATTTCGCGTCTGCGACAAATGACACATCGGCTGGTAGCCATGGCGGGTCGGTTCGGGCTGAAATAAAAATCTCGTGTGGATTCAGCTTGCGCAAGAGATCGACTTGCGTTTGCCAGAGGGGTCTCCCGCGAAATACAAGAGTTGCCTTGTCCTGACCCATGCGACGCGATTCGCCACCGGCGAGTAACACGGCGCTAATGTTCACACTTCTGAAACGTTGGCAATCGATCGCAACATCCCGTCGGTCAAAATGCGAGCGCGCAGGCCGCCCCGGCCCTTGAGAAACTCCCTCGCGCCTGCCACAATCGCCCGGTTCATCCAATCGCAGGGTCGACTCTCCTCCGTTCCGTAAAAGCGAATGCCCTGCACTTCAAAATCCTGGCCGATAAGTGTGTTCAGATCGACGTTGCGGGTGAAAACATTTCGCCGAACCACGCTGGGAGCGGTTCCCTCTACCTGTAACGCGCCGCAAAGCTCGTCAAAAACTTCGAGCGAGAAAAAGGTGATTTGCCCCTTGTAATTGTCTTTGAAATTAAAGTAGCGGTCGCCCCGCAGTCCGCGGCCCGCGACGCATTCAACGGTTGGCACCTCGATCATCGAGAATTCATCCGGCTCACGTCCATAGTGACCGACAAAATTGTGACCGCGCGAAATGTAA
>DATELT010000071.1:0-2770 GCA_035276245.1 Chthoniobacterales bacterium | reverse complement strand
TTCATACACAATTCCGAAGTAGGGGCGGTTCACCGAACCGCCCGGCGACTCCGAGCCGGAGTGGCAAATTCAATCGCCCCTACCTTGCCTCACGATGACCCCTCATTTGCCTGCTGATGAGTCACCGCTTCGCGCGCCGGGCGGGTAAGTTCTTTTCGAACCTGATCGAGAATGCCGTTAACAAAACGGCCGGATTCGGCGCCGCCGAATTTCTTTGCCAGCTCGATTGCTTCGTTAATTGAGACCACCGGGGGGATGTCGTCGCGATATAACATTTCGTAGATGGCGAGACGCAATACGTTGCGATCGACGGCGGCGATGCGGCGAAATTCGTAGTTTTCGGCGTAGCGTCGAATGCGTTCGTCGATTTCGTCTAGATGTGCGTTCATCCCATCAATCAATGGTTGGGCAAACTCCCTGACCCGCGGTTTAGTTGGAAGAAATTCCCAGAAATCTTCCATTTTCTCCGGGCTATCGCCGTGCTGCATGTCGCGCCAGAAATGATATTGCAGCGCCGCCTGGCGCGCCTCCCGTCGCCGTCCCATTGTTACTGCTGGTTGCGCAAGTCCGACATCACATTCGCGATCTCGATCGCAGCGCGCGCCGCCTCGGCCCCGCGATTGATCTTGTCTTCGAGACAACGTTCCTGCGCGTCGATTTCCTCTGAGAAAGTATGGACGCAGTTGATGACCGGCACCCCGTAATCCAAAGCAATACGCTGGAGCGCATCTGTGACGGAACGCGAGATATTATCCGCGTGATTGGTCTTCCCCTTAAGGACAACGCCGATGGCAAGGATTACGTCTGCGATCTTTTGTTGCGCCAGCTCGCGCACGACAATGGGGATTTCAAACGCACCGGGTACCCGATAGAGCGAGACCTTCGCTACTGGCGTTTGTAGTTCTCTGGCCGCGCGGTCGACCAAGCCCTGCACATACTTTGGATTGAATTGACTGGCGACGATGGCGAACGTGCGTTTCGCCGCAACGACACGTGGTTTTGGCAAAACAAAGTGCGAGACGCCAGGATTAGCTGGCTCGATCATAGTAAGTGACCCATTTTTTGTTTTTTCGTCTCCAGATATTTTTCGTTGTGCGGATTCGGCCGACTGCGAATCGGAACCTGCTCGATCATTTGAATCCCATAACCCTCCAACCCGATTACCTTTTTCGGATTATTGGTTAGAAAACGGAATTGGCGCACGCCGAGATCGAACAAAATTTGCGCGCCTAATCCATAATCGCGCAAATCCATCGGGAAGCCAAGTCTGGCGTTGGCTTCGACAGTATCGAGGCCTTCCTCTTGTAGTTTGTAAGCATGGATCTTTGCGGCCAGACCAATGCCCCGACCTTCTTGGCGCATGTAAACCAGAACGCCATCGCCTTCTTCGGAAATTTGGCGAAGCGCGGCGTGCAACTGATTGCCGCAATCGCACCGGCGCGAGCCGAAGACGTCGCCGGTGAGACATTCGCTGTGTACTCGCACCAGTGTGGGCTTGTTCGGCGAAATCGTTCCTTTGACGAGCGCAAGGTGATGCGAGCCGTCGAGTTTCGAACGATATAGATGCAGATCGAAATCGCCGTAATCGGTTGGCATCTTTACGATCTGTTCGCGCTCGACCAGCTTTTCCCGCACCCGCCGATGCGCAATCAGACTTTGGATCGTGCATATGCGCAGCCCATGTTTCTTGCGGAACCGCATCAATTCCGGCAGGCGTGCCATTGTCCCGTCGTCGTGCAGAATTTCGCAAAGGACACCGGCAGGTTGCAGCCCGGCCATGGTCGCAAGATCGACCGCGGCTTCGGTGTGACCGGCGCGACGCAAGACGCCACCATCCTTCGCTCGCAAAGGAAAAACGTGCCCGGGTTGCACCAGGTCATTCGGCTCTGAGACCGGATTCGCGATGATCTGAATGGTTCTCGCCCGATCGTGTGCGCTGATCCCGGTAGTCACGCCATCCGCGGCATCGACAGAGACGGTGAAATCGGTCGAATACATCTCGCGATTTTCCGCCACCATGCGTTTGAGCCCGAGCTGTTCCGCGCGGGCGTTCGAGATCGGGACGCAAATCAAACCACGGCCGTGGGTAGCCATGAAATTGACGGAGGCCGCGGTGGCCTTTTCCGCTGCCATCACCAAGTCGCCCTCGTTCTCGCGGTCGGCATCGTCGGTTACGATCACGATCTTGCCAGCCGCGATGTCGGCGACGACCTCGTCAACCGCGTCAAATTGAAACGTTTCCGGTCCGGATTCGGTGATCATGGCAGAGTAACAGATTACCGTCCTCGTTCCAGATCGGCAACTCTTGGTAGGGCGACGCTCCGCGGAGCCGCGAGGAGCAAATTTTGGTCTCGGTTGCTCGACGCATTAATTTGTCATCTCTCCGTTTACAGCCCAAGGCGGTGCCAGGCTGTCTTCATTTCCGCGGCATCGAGAATCCAATACGGATTTTCCGCATCCCGTGCGAAGTAGTTTGCAATGTCGCGGCGAATGTAACGCTTGACCTTGATCGCGCTGCCAGCCTGTAATTTCGTGCCGATCCTTTCATCAACGCTGCCGTCAACGATCGCGCTCACGTACGAATTTTCCGCCGATGAAGAGCTTGTAGGTTTTCTGCATCGCCAGCCGGGGTTGCTTCCTTGGGCATAAACGTGAGGATTGCGCGGGTGCAGAAAAAAGAAAATGCTAAACAACGAATGAAGCCAACCGATAAAATTTATGTCGCCGGCCACAGCGGTCTGGTCGGCAGCGCGGTGGTCCGCTTACTGAA
>DATELT010000070.1:0-3602 GCA_035276245.1 Chthoniobacterales bacterium | reverse complement strand
AGAAATCTTCAAACGCCTCTGTGCTCATGTTCGCCAGCTGGGCCATGGCCGGCGTAGGCCACCGCAGCACCACCCATTTTGTTTTCTCAACTCGTTGGTCTTGGACGGGGCGCATCTTTTTTGCCACTAGTTTCAATTTGTCCGTCGGGACGTCGGCCTGCTCAGTGATGTTATGGCTGCCGCGCACTGCGATGTAGGCATCCATTTGTTTCATTCGTGCGAGCTCATGGCGTACCAACAGGTTTAACTGCGAGTCCGTGGCATGGAGCGCAAGCTCGCGACTAAGTCGCGCTCGTTGCAATTGGACGAACGGAATGGCACCACGCTTTCGGGCCGCCCGCACCAGCGCAATCGTCATTTCTTCCGGCGTGTCAAATGCCTCGATCAACACCTTCTCATTGCGCTTTAATTCGGTGGAATAACTGGTCAAAATTTCTGCAAGTTTATCGAAACGGGCGTCGTGCATAGATGGCTATGATTCCATTGCTCACGACGCATGCAACTGACGGAAGTTGGGTATCTTGGACTACGGTGGAAGCGCGACGCGACACCGCTTTTGGTTATCGCGGTCTTTTAAAAGACCACCGTTGTCAAATCGGCGTAACCGGATTGCGTCCGATAGAATGGTAGCGAAATCCCACCTTCCCCATTGTAGGTGGATCAAACAAATTGCGGCCGTCAAAGACGATCGGCGTGGTCATTTTTTGTTTCACCACGGCGAGATCAACATTAGCAAATTCCTCCCACTCTGTTGCAATGACGAGGGCCTCGGCCCCGTCGACCGCGTCGAGGGCAGTATTGCAAAAGCGGGCCGCCTTAATTTCGGCGACCTCGCGGGCCCGCTCCATCCCTTTGGGATCGTAAACCGAAACCTGCGCGCCCTCGCGCAACATCTCGGCCACCAGGTCAATCGCGACCGAGGAACGGATATCGTCGGTATCCGGTTTGAAGGTTAGTCCCCAGACCGCGATCTTTTTCTCGCGCAAAACCCAGAGAGTGTCGCGAATTGACTTCAGAAATCGCTCCTTTTGCGCGGCGTTGATCCGCTGCACTTCCTTCAAAAGCGAAAAGGGAACACCGAGTTGTTCGCTGATCGTGATGAATGCCGCGATGTCCTTCGGGAAACAGGATCCGCCGTAACCGATGCCGGCGTTGAGAAAATTCCGGCCAATCCGCCGGTCCATCCCGATGCCGTCAGCAACTTTTTCGATGTCAGCGCCGCTGGCTTCGCAAATGGCGGAGACCGCGTTGATGTAGGAGATTTTCAGGGCCAGAAACGAATTGGCCGCATGTTTTATTAACTCCGCACTGTTGATATCGGTAACAAGAATCGGCGCCATAAATGGCTCGTAGACTTTTTTCATCAAATCGGCGGCATGTTCGCTTTGCGCGCCGATGACGATCCGGTCGGGATGCATCAAATCGCGAACGGCGCAGCCTTCGCGCAGAAATTCCGGATTGCTGACAACATCGAACTTTGCGCCATGCCGATTGTAACGCCTGATCGATTCCGCTACTTTTTCGCCGGTTTTCACCGGCACGGTGCTTTTGTCGACGATCACCCGGTAATCAGTGAGAACACTAGCAATTTCACGTGCGACTTTTTCGATAAAGCTTAGATCCACGCTGCCATCGGCTTGAGGCGGGGTTGGTACCGCAATGAAAACAATCTGCGAGTTGTCGACACCTTCCTTGGTGCTTTCGGTGAAACGGAGTCGGTGCGCGGCCACATTACGATGAATTAATTCTTCCAGCCCAGGCTCGTAGATCGGGACACGGCCCGCACGCAGCGTTTCGATCTTATGCGCATCATTATCGACGCAGACAACGTTGTGGCCGACATCAGCAAAGCAGGCGCCCGTCACGAGACCGACATACCCCGAGCCGATAATCGATAAGTTCATGTCAAAACCTGGCGAAGTGGCGGGAATGCTACCTGATTTCTACCTTCGTGCGATTAATTATTGTCCGGCGCCACTGGGGTCGAAATTCAGGTCGAACCCGAATTTGGGAAACGCTTTCAAGGTGAAGGTAAGGAGCACTCCATATTGGTTGACACCGTTATTATTACGCACAATCGCGCCGAGCGAAGCCACCCAACTGGAGAGATCGCGGTAAACAGCGTAGCGCTGTTGCTCGAGTATCCCGCTGGTCGCCTCGTATTGTTCCGACACTGCTATTCCCCAATTGTCGTTAATTCGGTAATATCCGGCGAAAGTAAACAAGCTGCTGTTGAGGAAGAATGGATTGTTGTTGAGATAGCGATGCCCAAAGTTCAGCTGCAGGTTGGAGATCGGCTGGACCGTCACATTGGTATTGACTTCGGTGAATCCCTTATCGAACGCCGGCACCTGGGAATCGACGGATAACGAGGCCCACGGCAGCGGATTGAAACGAACTGTGTTGAAAAGGTTCGAGTATGGCGTGCGATCGTAGGGGTTGTCGAAGTTGACGTCGAAGTAAGTGTCAAGTTCGAACCAGGTAATGTTGCCGTCGTCCCGCCTCGTTTCCAGCCGGTTGCGGACGCCGAGGCGCCAGATCGTCCAGTGATCAATCGAATCGATGGAAGTGAATTCCGGGAAGTCGATTGGGCGTAATTTGGTGGTTGGTTCGATGCGATCGAATTGTAAAATCGCCGCCGGATCAATCCCGGAATTGGAAACCCATGAAAAGTTGCTAAACGGCTGAATAACGTGGCGCAATCCATCCAGACCAAGCGCGCGGCTCTGGACCTCCTCCCAGGCACGGGAAACTTTGAACGATGCTTCCACTCCAGCGTTGAACACAGTGCGCGTTTTGTCGCCATTAAGATTGAGTGGTTGGCCGAGATCCGGATTTTTGCTCGGATCTCCGATGGTTAGAAAATCGGGGACGAATGGGTTGTCATTCGAAGGAAATATGACCTGCCCGAGATCGCGTGTTTGATTGTAGTAGGTCGCACGAAACCCGGCACGCGGGACGATACTGAGCCAGCCAAAATACGTGTTTGGGTAAAGGAATTGGTGAAAAGTATCGATCCGCCAACTTTCATAGTCTTCAAACCCGGAGCCGCTCGCGAAATTGCGATGAAGGTCCGCAATCCCAGTTTCGCCCTGGTAAAAGATCGGACCTCCAAAAATGGGAGTCCGGGCGACGTCCAGCACTACTTCGGGAAGACGCTCGGTTGTTTGGAAGAATTCGTTAGCTTGAAAGCGTGCGATCGCAGTCAGGGTGTAGATGGGATCGGTTTTAGTTATGGCGACGACGTTATCCGGCACCGGGTTGATGCGAAATTCGCTCTGGTAGAAATCCTCCATGACATGGGCATCACTTAGCTTGGTGATGTCGACGATTCCGTAAATGTCGCTCGTGAAATTGGTGCGGTCTTCGACAGTGACGCGATAACGGGCGCTCCCGATATTACCACGTGGCACCGACGTTTGATTTATATCCGGGTTCTGATCGTTAATGAAATACGTCCTGAGATTGAGATAGCTGCTGTCGTCTTTGCCGTAATTCATCTCCGCATCAAACCCGATGGCCACGCCGCGTCGCGCCCTGTAATCCAACCTCACCCGGCCCTTGATTTTATCGCCGATTGGAAACGTGACCTGGCCCAAGAG
>DATELT010000069.1:0-4809 GCA_035276245.1 Chthoniobacterales bacterium | reverse complement strand
AGCGCCGCGTCTTTCTCGATGTATTTTCGATATTCATTCAGCGTTGTCGCACCCACGCATTGCAACTCGCCCCGGCTCAAGGCCGGCTTGATGATGTTGCTCGCGTCCATCGCGCCCTCGGCTGAACCGGCTCCGACGATGGTGTGCAGCTCGTCGATGAACAGAATCACATTCTTGCTGCGGCGAATTTCGTCCATCACCGCTTTGATCCGCTCCTCGAACTGGCCACGATACTTCGTCCCGGCGACCATTAACGCCAGATCAAGCGTGATCACTTTCTTGTCTCGCAATAACTCCGGTACGTTGCCCTCGGCAATCTCCTGCGCCAGTCCTTCGACGATCGCAGTTTTGCCAACGCCAGCTTCGCCAAGCAACACCGGATTGTTTTTTGTCCGCCGGCAAAGCACCTGGATCACGCGCTCGATTTCGTTTTTCCGGCCGATAACCGGATCGAGCTCGGCCTTCTTTGCCAGATCCGTCAGATCACGCCCGAACGCGCGCAAAGCCGGCGTTTTTACGTCTTTCTTTCCGCCGGTCGCTGTGCCAGTTGCTTCCTCTGCCTCGCCTTCTGGCGGCGTGAAATTTGGATCGAGTTCCTTCAAAATCTCATTGCGGGTGCGCTCGATATCAATCTCGAGACTCTTCAACACTCGCGCCGCGACTCCCTCACCCTCGCGAAGTAGCCCAAGCAAAATGTGCTCGGTGCCGACGTAAGAATGATTCAGCGCCTTCGCTTCTTTCCCGGCGAGCGCGAGGACTTTCTTCACCCGCGGCGTATAGGGGATGTTGCCGACCATTTTCGTCTCCGGACCCGACCCGACCTGTTTCTCGACTTCCATTCGCACGGTCTCGAGATCGAGTCCCATCTTCTGCAAAACGTTTACGGCCACGCCCTGGCCAAGCTTGATCAGGCCGAGCAGTAGATGCTCAGTGCCGACGTAATTGTGATTGAAACGATCGGCTTCTTTTCGCGCAAGTTGCAGCACTTGCTGGGCACGCGGGGTAAAGTTATTCATTTTTTTCCGGCCCGGAATTACCCACCTCCGGCTCCCGCGCCACTTTACTGATATCAGGCTTGGGGAACGATTTCAAACGTTCGCGGATTATTTGAGCACGGAAATGATCGCGCTCTTCCGCATTCAACTTCTGCTGCGTGCTCTTCTGCAAATGCGCCGGCTGTGTTTCGATGAAGAGTTGATCAACGCCCAGACGCTTGTCTTCCGGGAATGCGCCCAGGTCGATCCCGAGTTTCAGCACGGAAAGCAGGTTCAACGCTTCCTTCGAGCTCATGGCATGAGCATAAGTGAGCAAGCCGTACGCCCGGCCGATCTGATCCCATAGCGTGTTCGGTCTTTTCTGAATTAAAACCTGACGCGCATCCTGTTCTTTCTCGATGATGGTTTCGATCACCTTATTCAAACGTGAGATAATCTCGTCTTCCTTTTCCCCAAGCGTCGTTTGGTTGGAGATCTGAAATAGATTTCCCATCGCTTCAGTGCCTTCGCCATACAATCCGCGCACCGCTAGCCCGATCTTGTTCACCGCCTGGATCACCTGGTTGATCAATTCGCTCAAGACCAGGCCAGGCAAATGCAGCATCGCCGATGCGCGCATTCCGGTTCCGACATTGGTCGGGCACGCCGTCAAATATCCGAGCTTCGCGTCGTAGGCGAAATCCAGTTTGGCCTCCAGCGCGCTGTCAACTTTGTCTACCAGCTTGAATGCCTGCCGCAATTGCAACCCCGAGCGAATCGATTGCATCCGTAAATGGTCCTCCTCGTTAATCATCACACTAAGGGTCTGCTTGCGGTTCATGACAATGGCGCTGCCCACACTCTTGGCCGCGTGTTCGCGACTAATGAGATGGCGTTCTACTAACACCTGTTTTTCCACCGCGGACAATTCCTGGAGCAACTCCGAAAAAGGCTCCTGCATTTCCGGCAGCTCTTCCACGCGTGGCTTGATCAACTCCAAAATCATCGTGCGTTCGGCCTTCTTCGCCCATCCCGGGAACGCCCGGTTCCGGAGATTCCGCGCCAGCCGCACCCGGCTGCTAACTACGATCTGATGGTGCGGGCCTTCCCCGCGCAACCATTCGCCCGTACTCGCCATCAAGTTCTGAAATTTCATTTTGATTCCGTCAGTTGACTTTCGAGCTGCCTGATTTCATCACGCAACGCCGCCGCCGTCTCATAATTTTCTTCCTGCACTGCTTTGCGCAGATTCTCCGTCAGCGTTTTCATCCGATCGCTCAACGCCAAAGTCTTTTGTGCGCGCACTGGCAACTTACCCACATGCGCAGTCCCCTTATGCATCGCCTTCAAAAGCGAATTCAATCCATCCGCAAATGCGACATAACAGGTACTACAGCCAAGTCGGCCTGTTTTCTTGAAATCAGCCTGAGTGAATCCGCAGACAGGGCACCGCGTGCTCGACCCGCCCTTTTCGATTTCTTCCGCCGCCCCGATGCCAAGCAGCAAGTCTGCCAACGCGAAACCCGTCGGGTCCTGCACTCCCTTTTCCTTTGAACATCCCTCGCAAAGGTTCACTTTCTGCATTTTCCCGTCCACAATCTGTGTCAGGAAAACTGCCGCATCATTCATTTTGCAAACGTCGCACAACATTTTACTAAATTAGACCTCCGCCCGGTCTAAACATTCAACCCCGTCATCTGCTTAGCATCTCGCGCGCCGAATGGTCGTGGGATTCTTTCAGGAATAGATCGGCGTCCCGGCTTCCCGCGTCATCTCGCGGAAGCGAGCAATCATCCGGAGGCTGATCGGCCCCGGTTTTCCCGTCCCAATCACGCGTCCGTCTGCCCTGATTACCGGAATGACTTCCGCCGCGGTGCCACTGAGGAGGCATTCGTCCGCAATGAAGACATCGTGCCGGCTGATATCGGCCTCGGAAATTTTGATTCCAAGCTCCGCCGCGATCTCGAACACGACCGAGCGGGTGATCCCGCGCAAGGCGCCCGCCGTGATCGGCGGCGTGAAGATTTCGCCACGCTTAATCACAAAGATATTGTCAGCCGTGCATTCGGCGATGCAACCCTGGTCGTTCAACATTAAGGCTTCATCCGCCCCCGATAAGTTGGCTTCGACCCGCGCCATCACGTTGTTCAAATAATTGAGCGATTTCACCGCTGGATTGAGCGCACCGGGACCGGTCCGGCGTGTCGGAACTGTCACCACTGTGAGACCCTTTTGATACATTTCCGCCGAATAAAGCGCGATCGTGGTCGCAATGATAATCACACTCGGCCGCTTACAGTGCGCCGGGTTCAATCCGAGATTGCCTACACCGCGTGTCACAATCAAACGAATGTAACCGTCCCGCAGATCGTTCTTGCGGATTGTTTCCAGCAACGCCTCGGTCATGTCGCCATGTGACATCGGAATGTCCAGGCAAATCGAACGGGCCGAATCCCACAGCCGATCCAGGTGGTCTTTCAATCGGAAAACGCGGCCGTTGTAGAAACGAATGCCCTCGAAAATCCCATCACCGTAAAGCAAACCGTGATCGAAGACTGAAATTTTCGCGTCTTCTTCCGCGAGAAATTCGCCGTCGATGAAAATGGTCAAAGGCTTAACCGCCTTCTTTGTTGCCGACTCGTTCGCCGGTTTAACCGCACGCGACGTTTTGCGCGGCTCCGCCACTAACGCTGCACCGGCCCCGTCCGCCATAGTTTTTGTAAGCACAAAAAAATCTCCGATGTTCCCGCGCTAATTCAAGGGTTTTCGTTGAAACGGTTAGGAGTTAAAGTGTTGGAGCGATCCGGTTGAGCTCGCATTCCTTGCCTTCGACCCGCTAGGGTCGATCCGCTTCAACATTTCATCGCTTCAACGAATCAACCTTCCGTCAACACTCCATCCGCCATGTGCAGTTGCCGATCTCCCAGCGCGGCCAGATGCGGATCGTGGGTCACCACGAGTAGCGTTTTCTTCCGTTCCCGCGCCAGCGACAACAGCAAATCCATGATCGCTTCCCCGGTTTTCGAGTCGAGATTGCCGGTCGGTTCGTCGGCGAAAACGATCGCCGGATCGTTCACCAGAGCCCGCGCGATCGCCACCCGTTGTTGTTCGCCCCCGGAAAGCTCGGCGGGAAGATGTTGCAACCGTTCCCCCAAACCAACCGCGCGCAGGCTATCTGCAGCCGATCCTTGCTTAAGCCGGCCGCCGATCATTCCAGGCAGCATCACATTCTCGAGGGCAGTCAGTTCCGGAAGCAGGAAGTAACTCTGGAAAACGAAACCCATTTGGGTGTTGCGAATGTGCGCCTGCGCTTGCGAGCGGCCGGTGTAGAGTCGCTGCCCTTCGAAGTCCACCGTTCCCTCCTCCGGTCGCTCCAGTCCCGCCAACGTATATAGTAAGGTGGTTTTGCCCGCCCCGGAGGCGCCGACGAGAAAAACGGCCTCGCTTCGCCAGACTTCCATCGAAATGCCGCGCAAAACCTCGATTCGGCGCGCCCCCATCCGAAAGGAACGCTTTAAATCCCGCGCAACCAACTGGGGATTCCCGTTTTCCATTGCGCGCAACCTATCGCGCCAGCGTGGATTCGGCAATTGACCGCAGAAGAAGACAGGACTTACCGGATTATGCAGGATTCTAGAGAGGATGTTCTGAACTAATCCGGTGAACCCTGTCTAGCTCGGTTTGCCCCTGCACTGCTTAATAGATAAACCCAAGAGAGACCAACAATGGCCGGTCGATCGCCCCCGTGACTGGCAGGTTATTCTCCACCTGATAATCCTCAATTGCCGACCGCGTCACCCCACCGAGCACGCCATCAACCGCTTCGCTAAAATAA
>DATELT010000068.1:0-3726 GCA_035276245.1 Chthoniobacterales bacterium | reverse complement strand
GGTCAGTGAATTGAAGAAACTTTCGGCGATTCCCCAACGATCAGATTTCGCGATCAGCGCGGAATAGGCCGCCTTGGTCGCGCTCCAGATCGTACGATGATCCAGCCGATCGGTCATCAGCTCGCGCGTTCGATTTGTTAGACTGTCGAGAATAAGAGAATAAAGCCGGAGTCGTTCACGCGAATCGTCGAAACTGCCGCGCCAGTCCCGAGCGAGAAAACGATCGCGAGCACGCCGTGTGATTTCATCGAAATGCCTTTCGTATTCGAGAAAGGCATCACACGCTGCTTCAGCGCAAAGCGCGGCGAGCCGGCTATCAGTCAGGGCGCTCGATTCACTCGACACAGGATGTTTTAAAACCGCGGCCAACAACCGCGGCTACAGACAGAAGGAATGTTCTAATGAAATTGCTCCTGTTCGGTCGAGCCTGCGAGTGCCGCGGTCGAGGTTTCGCCACCCGCGATCACCTTTGCCACTTGGTCGAAGTAACCGGTGCCGACCTCCTGCTGATGTTTCGTCGCGCTATATCCCTCGGATTCGGCGGCGATTTCTGATTGCTGCAATTCCGAGTAAGCCGCCATGCCGCGATCGCGATAGCCGCGCGCGAGTTTGAACATGCTGTAGTTCAGCGTATGAAAACCGGCCAGAGTAACGAACTGAAATTTGTAGCCCATCGCGCTAAGCTCGCGCTGAAAACGTGCGATTGTGGCGGAGTCGAGTTTCGCTTTCCAATTAAATGAAGGCGAGCAGTTGTACGCGAATAGTTTGCCGGGAAATTTCGCGTGAACGCTTTCCGCAAATTTTTTTGCTTCATCGATGTCCGGCTTCGATGTCTCAAACCAGAGCATGTCGGCATATGGCGCATAGCTCAGCGCACGTGCTATCGCCTGCTCGATCCCCACCCGGAGGTGGAAGAATCCTTCGCTCGTTCGTTTGCCAGTGAGAAATTCGTGATCGCGCTGATCCACATCACTGGTGAGGAGCGCGGCGCCCCCTGCATCAGTGCGCGCAATCAGAATGGTCGGCACATCGGAGATATCCGCCGCCAGCCGCGCGGCGATGAGATTGCGGATGGCGGTGGCTGTTGGCACAAGGACTTTGCCACCCATGTGACCGCATTTCTTTTCGCTGGCGAGCTGATCTTCGAGATGTACCCCGGCGGCGCCGGCTTCGATCATCGCTTTGATTAATTCGAAGACGTTGAGCACTCCGCCGAAACCGGCTTCCGCATCGGCGACGATGGGAATAAACCAATCGATGTCGTTTTTCCCTTCCGCGTGCGCGATTTGATCGGCGCGCTGTAACGCTTGATTAACGCGTCTGACCACGGCAGGAACACTGTTCGCGGGATACAGGCTTTGGTCCGGATACATCTGCCCGGCGAGATTTGCGTCTGCCGCCACTTGCCAGCCGCTGAGATAAATCGCCTTTAATCCAGCGCGGACCTGTTGCACGGCTTGATTGCCGCTGAGTGCACCGAGGGCTGCGACGTATGGCTCGGTCTGGAGCAATTCCCAAAGCTTTTCCGCACCGCGACGCGCCCAGGTGTGCTCGACTACCAGGCTGCCCTGAAGCCGACGAACATCGTCCGCCGAATAGGTGCGCTCGATCCCACGCCATCGTGGATTGTTCAACCAGTTTGGTGTGGCTTCTCTATTCACGCGCGCTACCGAGCCAATCAGTGGAGTGCGTCATAGCCCGGCAAAGTGAGAAATTCGGCAAACTGATCCTCGGTTGTGATTCTAGCAAAGAGTTCGCGCGCCTTGTCGAACCTGTTGTTAGCCGGCATTTTCACCTTCGTCAGCTCTTCGTCGAGCACGTTACGGAACAATTCCTTGGTCACCTTGCGTCCATCATTTAGCACGCCGCGGGAATTTCGAATCCACTGCCACACTTGCGCACGCGAAATTTCGGCAGTGGCGGCGTCTTCCATCAAATTAAAGAGCGGCACCGCGCCGCGTCCGCGCAACCATGCCTCGAGATATTGCACGCCTACACTCACGTTTTGGCGCAAGCCGGCTTCGGTGATCGGTTCATTCGGTTGAAAATCAAGCAGATCGCGCGCCGTCACCTTCACGTCATCACGTTTGCGAGCGATCTGGTTCGGCTGGGACATCACAGCATCAAATGCTTCGGTCGCCAGTTGCACCATTCCCGGATGCGCCACCCAGGTCCCGTCATGGCCATCGTTGGCTTCGCGTTGCTTGTCTGCGCGCACATTCGCGAAGGCCTGCTCGTTTTTCGCTGCATCATCCTTAACCGGAATGAAAGCGGCCATTCCGCCCATCGCGAACGTGTTCCGCCGGTGGCACGTCTTGATGCAAAGCAGCGAATAGGAATGCATGAAATGCGTCGTCATCGTGATCAGCGCGCGATCGGCCAGCACGAAGTCCTGGCAGTTCCTAAACTTTTTGATGCAGGAAAAAATGTAATCCCAGCGGCCGCAATTGAGCCCAGCGGAATGGTCGCGCAGTTCGTAAAGTATTTCGTCCATCTCAAAAGCGGCCGGAATGGTTTCGATGAGCACGGTGGCGCGAATGGTACCGCGTGGAATGCCCATCTCGTCCTGCGCGAGATTGAACGCGTCGTTCCAAATGCGCGCTTCTAGATGGCTCTCCATCTTCGGAAGATAAAAATACGGCCCGCTCCCGCGATCGAGTAGCTCGCGCGCGTTGTGGAAGAAGTAGAGACCAAAATCGAACAAACCGCCGGCGACAGGCTGGCCGTCCACGAGCATGTGCTTTTCCATCAAATGCCAGCCCCGCGGCCTGACGAGCACCGTAGCGAGCTGATCACCCAATTCGTATTCTTTCCCTTCCGGACTACTGAAGCTGATCGTGCGCCGGATGGCATCGCGCAGATTGATCTGACCTTCGAGCATGTTGGACCACGTCGGCGAATTCGCATCTTCGAAATCCGCCATAAACATTTTCGCGCCGGAGTTGAGGGCGTTGATCACCATCTTGCGGTCGGTCGGCCCGGTGATCTCGACGCGGCGGTCGCGCAGATCGGCCGGAATCGATGCGCAGGTCCAATCGCCGTCCCGAATGGGTCTCGTATGGTTGAGAAAATCGAGCGACTCGCCCGCATCCAGCCGAGCCTGACGCTCCTTCCGGCGCTTTAAACATTCGATCCGGCGCTGCCCGAGTTCGCGCTGCAATCTCGCCACCAAGGCTAGCGCGCCGGGGCTCAGGATTTGATCGAATCCCGAAGCCATTTCGCCGCGAATTTCAATTCCATCAGCCAAACTTGTCATAGGTAGCAGGGATAGTAGCGCATCGTTATGGAATCGTCGCGGGGGAAGTCACCCAAACGCATTGTCCCTCCTGTTATTGCGAGCGCAGTCGAGAAATCTCTAACTTGCCCCGCAAAAAGATTAGAGATGTCTCGACTGACGCTCGACAAGACAGAAGCCAAGAAGGACGCGCCACAATCAATGCTTCGACTTTGCTCGGCACGACAGGTAAAGGTAGCGTCCATGAAGCTCCGATTTCTCCTGATACTCTCAACGGCCGCCTCCCTCACATCGTTTGGGCAACAAAGCCCGCAACAACTGGCCGATGCCGAACTGCCTTCCCTGCTCACGATCTACAAGGACATTCACGCCCATCCCGAACTGTCGATGCAGGAACAACAAACCGCTGCGTTGCTCGCGAAGGAATTGAAAGCGGCCGGCTGCGATGTGACCGAGAACGTCGGTAAGTACGAAAAGGCCGATCAGAAATG
>DATELT010000067.1:0-4937 GCA_035276245.1 Chthoniobacterales bacterium | reverse complement strand
TTCCCGAAAGATTATGACTGGCGCTACCGGGTTATCTCCAACTTGCTTTCGCCCCGGGATAATCCTGATTTCTACTGGATCGCCGCCATCGGTTTGGGCTTAAGCGGCGCGCTAATGCTGCCTTTCGCCGGATATTTGTGGCATTCTCTTGGGATGGTCGCGCCACGCATGGCAAAGGTGACCGCTGTTGCCTTCGTCCTCGGGATTATCGCTTTGATTTGCGCATGTGTTGTTTTCCCGCAACACACGCATAAGCCACTGGGAATTAAGCGACTACATGAATTTCTCGGCCATTCCTCCGCCGGATTTTTTGCAATCAGCATGTTATCTGGATGCTGGTGCGCGTCGAAAGTCCGAGCTCAAAACTCGGCGGCGGCATGGTTGTTTTGGAGTTGGTTGCTCGTCACGGCAGGACCGCTGATTGGATTGTTCGTAAGCGAAGCATTACTTCTGTTAACGCAACTGCAACTGTCGTGGGCGGAACCGATCCGGCACGCGTTGCGCCATTCCGTCTTCTGGCATTTGGGGTACTGGGAATGGACCGGCGCAATGGGGGTCTTTCTCTTTCTTTGCGCGGCAGTTTTTCTTACTCCCGCACAGGCTCAAGGAACGGCGCCTTCGCGCACCGAGGCATGACTGGCAGCGCCGACTTCCAGGCCGCCCACTGAAGCTATTCAAATACGTCAGTCCGGATCGGACCGAGGAATCTTCGCCCACTTACATATTTCAGAGTTAGAGAGCTCTCGGTTGCGAGCCGGCCTAGCGCATTGTTCGACATCACAGTTGCGTCACTGCGCTTTTAGCACCTCAATAAACGCTTCCTGCGGAATGTTGATGCGACCGATGCTTTTCATCCGTTTCTTTCCTTCCTTCTGCTTCTCCAGCAGTTTGCGTTTTCGCGTGATATCGCCGCCGTAACATTTCGCGGTCACGTTCTTGCGCAATGCCGAAACACTTTCACGCGCGATGATTTTGCCGCCGATCGCGGCCTGGATCGCTACCTGATAAAGTTGGCGCGGAATCACTTCCTTCAGCTTCGCCGCCAATTGTCGTCCCCTGCCCTCGGCCCGATCCTTATGCACAATTGTTGAAAAGGCATCGACCGGTTCGCCATTCACCAGCAAATCGAGTTTCACCAGCTTCGCCGGCCGATAACCGGCATGCTCATAATCCATCGAGCCGTAACCACGTGTAATCGACTTAATCTTATCGTTAAAATCCACCAGGATTTCATTGAGCGGCAGTTCGCAATGCAACATCACCCGCCGGGTATCGAGTGTCTCGGTGTGATCCATTTGTCCGCGCTTTTCCAGAATCAGCTGCAGAATGTCGCCAATATTCTCGTTAGGACAAAGCACGTAAGCTTTTACAATCGGCTCCCGAATTTCCCTGATCAGACTCGGGTCGGGAAGATGCGCCGGATTATCGATCAGCACCGTCTCGCCCCGCGTGGTTTCGACTTCGTAAACGACGCTCGGGCTGGTCGCGATAATGTCCATGTCATACTCACGGCGCAATCGTTCCTGAATGATCTCCATGTGCAGGAGTCCGAGAAACCCGCAGCGAAAGCCGAACCCGAGCGCAACAGAACTTTCCGGGGTATAAATGAAGGCTGAATCGTTCAGGCGCAGCTTGCCGATTGCAGTTTTCAAATGCTCGAAGTCGCCGGTGTTGATGGGATAAATTCCGCTGAAGACCATCGGATGAATTTCCTGAAACCCCGGCAAGGGGTCGCGCGCCGAATTGCGCTGATCGGTAATGGTGTCGCCGATTTTCATCTCGGCAGTCGACTTGATATTGGCAATGAAGTAACCGACGTCGCCGGCGTTCAGTCGGGGTTGCGGATACATCTTGGGTGTAAACACCCCTACTTCTTTGATTTCGTAACGTGCATCGTTACTCATCAATTTAATCCCCTGGGACGGCTCCATTTTTCCCGAAACAACCCGGACGTAACCGACCACACCGCGGTAGACATCGAAGACAGAATCGAACACGAGAGCGCGCAGCGTTTCATCTAACGATTTTTGGGGCGGCGGAATCCGCACTACAATCGCTTCCAGAATTTCCTCGATCCCGATACCCATTTTCGCGCTGGCATGAATCGCTTCCTCGGCCGGTATCGCGAGAATTTCCTCGAGCTGACGGTTCACCGAAGGGATGTCGGCATTGGTCAAATCGATCTTGTTAATGACGGGAATGATGGTGAGACCCTGTTTGTGGGCGAGATGAATGTTCGCGACAGTTTGCGCTTCCACTCCCTGGGCGGCATCGATCAGCAAAAGCGCGCCTTCGCAGGCGGCGAGCGACCGGGAAACTTCATAGGCGAAATCAACATGACCGGGGGTATCGAGCAGGTTGAGCCGATATTTTTCGCCCGACTTGGCGGTGTACTGCATCGTCACGGGGTGCGCTTTGATCGTGATTCCGCGTTCCCGTTCCAAATCCATGGAATCGAGGAGTTGGTCCTGTTTTTCGCGCTCATGGATCGTGCCGGTACGCTCCAGCAATCGATCGGACAAAGTGGTCTTGCCGTGATCGATGTGCGCGATGATGCAGAAATTGCGCGTGTTCTCGATACCCATGAAGCGCGGAAACTATGCGAGCGCAGCGAAAGTAGCACAAGCGTCATCGCGCTCGTTTTTTGGGCGCGCAGGCTGAAGCTCTGTAGCCGCGTTCTTCAACTTGGCAACTGCCTCAGTTGTTCCTAGAATACGATAAAATGCCAAAGTTGATCGTCAGCGGAGCAAGCTATGACCTGGTCGAACAGGTCGTCACGATCGGTCGTGCTCCGGACAACACCATTCACATTGATGATCCTTCTGTTTCAGGCAGGCATGCCGAACTGCGTCGCGCCGACAAGACGTATCAGCTCCGCGACCTTGGTTCTACTAACGGCACACGGGTTAACGGAACCGGGGCCAGTGAAATGATCTTGCATCCCGGCGATCGGGTTCGGTTTGGCGCAGTGGATGCGCGCTTCGAGGGGGATATGCCGATGTTCGCGACCCAGCCGTTGCCGGCTGCAACCAAAGTTGAGGCCGAAGTAACGACGACGAGCATTCGCCCGGTAGATTTTGCTAATGCGTCGCCATTCCGCACCCGTAACAAGGAACGCGATCCCGGTCGCACTGCTCTGTTCATAGCAGCAGCCGTCGCACTGCTGACATTGATTGCGGGAATTATTGCCGTGCTAACCATGCACGCGCCAACGCATTGAACCTGCAGCCAAGGACGCTGTTCTAGGCCGTCACGATCAGCGACCGCGGCGTCTAAAGGATAGCGGCCCGCGCAATTCTTTTGGACTGACCCCGCGTTCCCGCAACGCACGCAAGCTGAGCGCGCTATGACGTTTCGCAAGCCGTTTCCCGGATCCATCGAGAACCAGAGGTGCGTGATAAAATTTCGGCGGTCGTAAGTCGAGCGCGCGATAAAGCAATAATTGCCGAAAAGTGGACATTAATAAATCTTCACCGCGTACCACTTCGCTGATCTGCATCGCTGCATCATCCACCACCACGGCTAGCTGATAGGCCGGGACATCGTCGCGTCGCCAGACAATAAAGTCGTCGAACTCGCGCCCAGCTACTGCAGATTGTTTTCCGACACGTTTATCGACAAAATCGATTCGCTCGTCATCCGGTACGCGAAATCGCCAGTGCGTTGCAATCGCTAAAGGGGCCGCCGTGTCGGCTCTAAAGGCCGCTGTCTTTGGCGGCAGTTCTTCTAATTTTGCCGCTGAGGCAGCGGCCGCCACAGAAGCATTCGAAGGCCGACAGGTGCCAGGGTAAATCGGGTTCTTCATTTTCATCATGCGGCGCGAGCGAAGCCTACATCACATCCTTGCGAGAGCATTTGCAGGGATAAACGAAGCCACCGACACGCAATTTCTCCAACGCCCATACGTAATAGCAACGTCGCTCGCTTTGAACGTAAAGCGCAAAACGTCCGCAAATGTCCGGTCCTTCATCCCATTCGAGCCCATACCAGCGCAGATCATCGCTGATCGCGTCCGCGAATTCTTTGCGGCAACGATCACGATCCAAGTCTTCGATTCGCAGCACCAACTTGCCACCCGCCTTCCAGGCACGCTCCTGCGCGCGCCAAAAGGTCATTGCATGCCCGAAGTGCAGGAGTCCGGTCGGCGATGGTGCGATGCGGCCGCGATATGCTTTCTCTGTCATTCCGAGCGAAGTCGAGGAATGTCTAACTCGAATTGATTTGAATAGTAAGAGATGTCTCGACTTCGCCCGGCATGACAAATGAAATTTAGCTTGGTCATTCAGACTTGATTCGTCATTCCTCATCCATCATTCGTCATCTTCCATGCCTGCCAAGCGCCTTCTTCTTTTCGACATTGACGGAACGCTGGTGAATACCGGCGGGGCGGGCGTGGAATCGCTCAAAATCACAATGCGCAACCGATTTCGCGCCGAAGATGATTTGCGCGACATCGAAATCGCCGGAAAAACCGATCGCGCAATTATTCGCGATATTTTGCAAAAATATCGGGTCGACCCAACGGAAGGAAACATCACCTCGTTCGCTCGCGAATACATCGAGGGCCTTTCACTCTGCCTTTCCCGCACTCGCGGGCGGGTCCTTCCCGGAATTCAGCAATTACTTGAGCGCCTGAAGCCGCAACCGCACGTTGTGCTCGCGCTTTTGACCGGAAATTTGCAGCAGGGCGCGAGGCTTAAGCTCCAGCATTATGGCCTTTGGGACTTTTTTGAATTCGGCGCTTTTGCCGATGACCATCACGATCGAAATGAACTGGGCGCTTTTGCCAGAAAACGCGCCCAGTTAAGGCACGGTCACGATTTCGATGCGGCTGATATCGATGTCATCGGCGACACTAATCACGACATTGCCTGTGGAAAAGCATTCGGTGCCCGCACCATTGCCGTTGCGACCGGCAGTTGGTCCCGGGAACGATT
>DATELT010000066.1:0-5826 GCA_035276245.1 Chthoniobacterales bacterium | reverse complement strand
ACAAGGAAATTCCGATCTACAAGGTGAAAACGATGGATCAGGTGATGACAGAATCGTTCTGGGAGCGTCGATTTTTCGGGACGCTTTTCATGGTTTTTGCCGGACTGGCGCTGTTCCTTGCTGCCATCGGTTTGTATGGGGTGATGGCATATTCCGTTCGCCAACGCACTCAGGAAATCGGTGTGCGCATGGCTTTGGGCGCGCAGGCGGCCGATGTTCTCCGGCTCGTTACCGGCCATGGCATTCGCCTCATTGCCCTCGGTCTCGCTGTCGGGATTGTCTTCGCTTTTTTCCTAACGAAACTTTTGCAGGGAAATCTGGAGGGTGTTTCCGTGCACGATCCGCTGAGCTTCGGCATAGTCTCGTTGGTTTTGCTGATTGTTGGATCGCTGGCGTGTTATTTGCCCGCGCGCGCGGCTACTCACCTCGATCCGGTCGAAGCGCTGCGTTACGAGTAAGAGGAGTGAGATGATAAACGATCTGCGATTTGCTCTTAGGGTCCTGCTCAAGAATCCGGCCCTTAGCCTCGTCGCGATCGCGGCGCTCGCTCTCAGTGTCGGCGCGAACACCGCAATTTTTAGTGCCGTCAATTCGCTCCTCTTGCGCCCGCTGCCGGTCGAGGATATCGACCGGCTGGTTTACAGTATTGCCTTGCGGGAAGGCTTCGATCCCTTCGGATCATCGCTTATCGAATATGCCGCCTATCGCGATCGTAGTCATTCTTTCGTTAGCAGCGGCGTAGCCGCGCAACGCTCATTTAATCTTAGCGGACGGGGTGAGCCGGAACGCATTCGCGGCGCGACGGTGATGGCAACGTACCTAACGACACTTGGGGTAAAGCCCGCGTTCGGTCGCACCTTCAGGGCAGACGAAGATCGACCGGATGGTCCGGCCGTCGCCTTGATTGGTTACGAATTCTGGCAACGACATTTCGGCGGAAGGGCGGGCGTAATCAGCGAAACCCTGAACCTCGAAGGCAGGAGCTATAATATCGTGGGCGTAATGCCGCGCGGATTTGATCTTCCCGGCGCCGCCGAAGTTTGGTTGCCCCTTCAAGCTAATATCGACGGCTTGCCTCTGGTAGAACGGGCGGCGTCGAACTACGAAATCGCTGGCCGACTAAAACGGGGCGTCGCTCTGAAGCAGGCGGACGCCGAGTTGAAAGCAATCGCCCGCCAACTTGAAGGAGAATATCCCGAATTTCGCCGCGGCTGGAGCGTGAAAGTCATTTCCTTGCGTCAGCAACTGCTGGGCGATCTGGAAGGCCGTGTTCATAAGGCTTTGTTCGCCCTGATGGGCGGCGTTGGTTTTCTTTTGCTGATTTGTTGCGCGAACGTTGCGAATCTTCAATTGGCGCGCGGGATTGCCCGCGAACGCGAACTCGCGCTGCGTCGCGCCCTAGGCGCCAGTCGCGGGCGTCTTGTCAGGCAACTCTTCACTGAGAGTATGCTTTTGGCCGTGCTTGGCGGGATCGGTGGATTACTGCTCGCGTATTGGTTGGTGCCAGCTCTCGCTGCGCTCAATCCCATTCAGGGAATCTCCTTCGCCGCCTTCCTGCGTCATTTCGAGATTGACGGGCGTGTTCTGAGTTTCGCCTTGCTTGTGTCGCTGTTCACCGCGGTGATCTTTGGATTGTTTCCCGCTCTAAAAGGCGCCGGCGCCGATGAATTGATGCCCCGCATTAAACAAGGCGATCAACGATCGGGAGGAACCGTCAGCCGGCAATGGTTGAGTTCGTTGATCGTCATCGAGATCGCGATTGCCATGACACTTCTCGTCTGCGGCGGATTGATCGTGCAAAGCTTCCAGCGACTCCAGCATGTCGACCTTGGATTCAATCCGGAAAATCTCCTGACTCTGAAAATGATTTTGCCGGAGTCGAAGTATTCCGAATATCGGCAGCGCGTCGCGTTCAACGACCAGATACTCGCGCAAATAAGAAGTTTATCCGGGGTTGTGTCGGCCGGTACGACTACCAATATCCCCTTAGAGCGGGAGATCGCCTACGATGCGCGCTTTGAGGTCGAGGGCCGCGTGCCGTCCAATCCCAATGAAGTCCTCATCACCTCGCATCGCATTGTTAGTCCGGACTACTTGAAAACGCTGGGCGTTACTTTGATGAGCGGAAGATTTATCGACGAAAACGACCGTGCCGGCAGGTTACCCGTCGTTGTCATTAGCGAGGAACTCGCGCGCCAGGCGTGGCCAGGACAAGATCCACTGGGCAAACGGGTCAAGCGTGTCCGGGCTGGTCAGACTTTCCCGTGGATGACCGTGGTCGGCGTAGTCAAAAACGTGAAAGAAGACCTCTTCAATTACCGGATTAACCGTCCGGTTTGGTACGTGCCCTACGCCCAGGCGGAAAATAAGTTCCCGGTCAACCTTGTTGTCCGTGCCAAGGGCGATCCGGCGTCTCTGGCCGCCGAGGTGCGCGAAGCGATTCGTACAATCGACTCCGATCAACCGGTCTCAAACGTCATGACGATGAATACAAATCTGAGCGGCGTTCTTGTGACCGAACGTTTCAGCGCGGTTCTGATGGCAGCGCTGGCAGGTTCCGGTCTGTTGCTCGCATCGATTGGGCTCTATGGGGTAATGGCTTACTCGGTTAAGCAGCGGACGAGCGAAATTGGAGTGCGTGTGGCGCTTGGGGCACAACCCAGACACGTTTTTCAACTCATCATGGGTCATGGGATGAAGTTGACCCTCTTGGGCGTGACGATCGGACTGCTCGCCGCCTGGAGCGCGACACGACTGCTGGTGAGTTTGCTTTTCGGGCTCGGTGCAAACGACGCGACCACGTTTAGCGCGATCACCTTGTTGTTAGGAGTCGTCGGTTTACTCGCTTGTTATCTCCCCGCGCGGTCGGCCATGCGCCTCGATCCGGTGAAGGCGCTGCGTTACGAATAGCGTTATGATCCGCGAAATACGATTCGCATTTCGGCGACTGGTGAGGAGCCTGGGTTTTGTTGTGATCGCGGTCGTTACTCTGGCGCTCGCCATCGGCGCGACCAGCGCGGTGTTCAGTTTGGTGAATGCGTTGCTCATTCGGCCGTTACCATACCGTGCGCCGCAGCAGCTCGTTTTGCTGTTGCAGCATTTCAAATCGCAGAACCTCGAGCGCATTCCGGTTTCGCCGCCGGAATTCATCGATTACGAAAGCCGCGCCCAGGATTTCGAGAAGATGGGCGCGTTTGGTTATGTCGACTTCAATCTCGCTAGCGGCGACAAACCGGAGCGCATTGCTGGCGCTCGAGTCACAGCCAACGTTTTTCCTTTGCTCGGAGTATCGCCGATCAAAGGAAGATTTTTTGAGCCGGCTGAATGTCAGGGCGGGCGCGACGATGTCATCATCATTAGCGAGCGACTCTGGCAGAGAAAGTTTAATCGCGACCCGCAAATCCTCGGCACCAAACTGCTTCTCGACGGCAAAGGCTTCACCGTGGTCGGGATTATGCCGCCGGGATTCGATTTTCCGTTGCAGCTTTTTAATCTTGGCGCCGGTGGCCAGTTCGGTGGCCGCGCTGACATCTGGCAGCCGCTCGCTTTCACCGACAAAGAGGTAAATATCCGCTACAACCGTAGTTATTTTATCGTCGGTCGGCTGAAACCGGGCATATCGCTCGCGCACGCGCAGGCGGAAATCGAATTGATCAACCGCCAGATGCGCAGCGAGCATAAAGACAATTATTCGGACGGCGACAGCTTCGGTGGCGATGTCTATCCATTGCAGGAATTGGCGGTGGCAGGAATGCGTCCAACACTGCTCATTTTGCTCGGCGCGGTCGCGCTGGTTCTTCTCATCGCTTGTGCAAACCTGACGACAATGTTGCTCGCTCGTGCCGCCGCGCACGAACGCGAGATGGCGATTCGAGTTGCGCTTGGCGCCGGGCCACTACGTGTGCTCGGACAAGTCCTGACCGAAAGCGTGATGCTCGCGCTTCTTGGCGGAGTCGCGGGCGTATTGCTTGCCGTTTGGGGTATCGATCTCCTGAAGGGCATCGGCGCGCAAACCGTGCCGCGATTGCGTGAAGTCAATCTCGACCTGCGCGTTCTCATAAGCTCGTTCGCGATTTCGGTCGGGACCGGAATCCTTTTCGGCCTTGTTCCTGGCTTGGCCAGCGCGAAACCGGAACTCACGGAATCCTTAAAAGAAGGTGGGCGCGGTTCGACGGCGGGGAAGAGTCGCAACCGCTTGCGCAATGCGCTCGTTATTGCAGAAGTCGCGCTGGCCCTCGTTCTCCTCACCAGCGCTGGCTTGCTCATGAAAAGTTTCGTCCGTCTCCAGAACGTCAACCCGGGTTTCGATCCCCATCATGTTTTGACGGCGGAGGTGTCGCTACCGAAGCTGCAATATCCCGATGACAAGGCGATCGTTCGCTTTAGCGATGAAGCGCAACGGCGGATCGCGACGCTTCCTGGAATTCAGGCCGTCGGTGTGACCACGGTCCTGCCTCTCGCAGGCACCAACGGTGATTCATCCTTTGCCATTGAGGGCCGCACGAATGCTCGGAAAGTACCAAGTCCAGACGAAGAGAAGCGCGAAGTGTCGCCCGATTACTTTCGCGCGATCGGGACGCCACTGATTAAGGGACGCTTCTTTACCCTCGCCGATAATGCGGATGCTCCACTCGTTATCATTGTCAATCAGGCGTTTGCCAAGAAGTTTTGGCCCAATGAAGAGGCGGTAGGGAAGCGCATCGTCATGGGCGGAATGTCTTCCGATCCGAAGTGGAGCACGATCGTGGGCATTGTCGGCGACATCAGACATGCCGGGCTCGACATTGAACCAAAGCCGGAAATGTACGTTCCGTTCGCGCAGGACCCGTACAAAACCATGATCTTCACCGTCCGTGGAGTGCAGGATCCGGGTATGCTCGCATCCGCTATTCGCACCGAAATCCAGTCGATCGATCCCGGGCTCCCGCTGGCAAACATTCGAGGCTTCGATGCAGTTATCGCGGAATCTGTCGCGCCGCGGCGGCTTTCGGTGATTCTGCTCGGAGTGTTTGCGGCGGTCGCTGTGCTTCTGGCGAGCGTGGGAATTTACGGGGTAATGTCGTTCCTGGTCGTGCAACGCACCCACGAGATCGGCGTGCGCGTGGCCTTGGGGGCGCAGCGCGCCGATGTCATGCGTCTGGTGATTGGCCGGGCTCTAAAGCTAATCGCAATCGGCACCTCGATTGGATTAGTGATGGCGCTTTTCAGTACCCGGGCATTGCAAGCTTTGCTTTACCGGGTGAGCGCGGTCGATCTGCCGACATTTTTCTTCGTTACTTTTGTCCTGTCGTTGGTTGCTCTGGCCGCCAGTTATCTGCCGGCGCAACGCGCCACGCGCGCCGATCCCATGGTCGCCCTTAGTCACAATCCCTAAAAATGAATTCGAAAATTGTCTTGTCCGTCCTCGGCTTGCTTACCTTCTCGTCCTTGCGTGCAGCAGAAGAAAGCCCCGCTGCGAGAGCATTAAACCAGTTGAAGGCCTTGGCTGGAAACTGGGAAGGCACTTTTGAATGGACTGGAGCTCGCATCGCAAATGGGCCAATGAAGGCAACGTATTACACCACCGGTAACGGCTCAGCGGTGGTTGAGAATTTAATTACGGAAAACGCCCCGGTTATGACGAGCGTTTACCATCTCGACGGCGCTGACCTGAGGATGACTCATTTTTGCGCGGCCCAAAACCAACCCCGATTGAAGGCAGGGCAAATCGATCTCACGAAAGGCAGTATCGATTTCGATTTTGTCGACATTACAAATCTCCGTGCGCCCGACGCGCCTCATGTCCGCGGTCTGGAGATGCGTCTGATCGATCCAAACAATCTGAGG
>DATELT010000065.1:0-4269 GCA_035276245.1 Chthoniobacterales bacterium | reverse complement strand
CTTCGCGGTTTTTTCTTTTTTCTCCGTTTTCTCGATCAATCGCACGTTCGAAATATGGATCGGTCCCTCCCGTTCCGCGATCTTTCCCCTCGGGTTATCCTGCGACTTCCGCAGGTGCTTCTTAATAATACGTACGCCTTCAATCAGCACCCGTTGTTTCTTCGGTAACACTTGAAGAATCTTCCCGCTCGAGCCACGGAAGTTTCCAGAGATTACCTCGACGTTATCGCCTTTTTTTACGTGAAACTTGATCCGGTTCATTACAACACCTCGGGCGCAAGGGAGACGATCTTCATAAAGTTCTTTTCCCTGAGCTCGCGGGCGACGGGCCCAAAAATGCGTGTCCCGCGCGGGTTCAAATCCTTATCGATGATGACAATGGCGTTGTTGTCGAATCGAAGCAGCGAACCATCATCGCGTTTCACCGGTTGCTTGGTGCGCACGATAACCGCACGCACAACTTCACCTTTCTTTACTGTCCCGGTCGCACTCGCTTCCTTGACATTCGCAGTGATTACATCCCCGATCCGCGCGTAAAGGGTGGCCTTGCCGATTACCCCGATCATCGTCGCCATACGCGCGCCGGTGTTATCTGCCACATCGAGTCGGGAACGAATCTGGACCATAAATTTATTTGCTGACGATCTCAACCAGGCGCCACCGCTTCAACTTGCTGAGCGGTCGCGTTTCCATGATACGAACCGTGTCGCCGTTCTTCGCTTTGTTCTCTTCGTCGTGCGCGTAAAATTTTTTCTGCTGCTTCACGATTTTGCCGAATTTCGGATGCGGCACGCGGGTGACGCTACGAACCACAATCGTCTTGTTCATCGAGCTCGATATCACCTCGCCCACGCGCGTTTTGCGCGAAGCTCGCGCGTCGGTAGGTAGCGGCGGTGGCATTGCGCTTGGTTCCTCGGCCATAAATTACTTCGCCTCCTTCGCCCGCTTCGACAGCACCGTCTCAATCCGGGCTACGTCGCGTCGGAGTAAGCGGAGCCGACTCGGTTGCTCAAGCTGTCCGCTCTGCTGTTGCAGGCGCAAATGCAAACTTTCCTGCCGCAGGTCGCGCTTCTTCGTCAAAAGCTCGTCCGTGCTCATCTCAACAATTTCTTTGATCTTCATGGTTGTTTCCGATTAGGCAGCGACACGATGACGACTCAAAAATTTCGTACGCACCGGCAGCTTGTCGGCAGCGAGGCGCAACGACTCGCGCGCGACCGATTCCGGCACGCCATCGATCTCAAACAAAATGTTACCCGGCCGGACCGTTGCCACCCAAAATTCCGGCTGGCCTTTACCTTTACCCATTCGCGTTTCCGGCGGACGCGCCGTGACCGATTTGTCGGGGAAAATGCGGATCCAGAGTTTGCCTTTGCGCTTCATGTTGCGGGTTAACGCTACGCGCGCGGCTTCGATCTGGGTGTTCGTGATCCAGGCACGCTCGAGCGTTTGCAAACCGAACTCGCCGAAATCGATTCGCAAATTGCGTGACGCCGTTCCTTTGCGGCTTCCCCGCTGGGACTTGCGATACTTCACGCGTAGGGGCATTAATGGCATAACAAAATCTTCCTAGAGTTCAGCCGCGGCGGCTTCTTGCGGTAGCGGCGGCGGCGCGCCCTGGGTCGGCTTTTCCTCAGCTAGGTCCTCCTTTTTACAAATCCAACACTTCACTCCAATCTTGCCGTAAACGGTGTTGGCTTCCGAAAATCCATAATCAATCCCAGTGCGCAGGGTATGCAGCGGCACCTTGCCTTCGCGATACCATTCGGAGCGCGAAATTTCCGCGCCGTTCAATCGACCCGAACTGCGCAGACGAATTCCGAGCGCGCCGAAATCCATCGCCGTTTGCACCGCTTTTTTCATCGCCCGCCGATACGCGATACGTCGTTCGATTTGCAGCGCCACGTTTTCCGCGACCAACTGGGCATCCAGCTCCGGAGTCTTGATCTCCTGGATATCGATTTTGATCTGTTTCCCCTGCGCCATTTTCGAGATTTCTTCGGTCATTCTCTCGATCTCGGCGCCTTTGCGTCCGATAACAATACCGGGACGCGCCGTGAAAATGGTGACGCGAATCGAATTCCACGCCCGTTCGATAACGACCTTCGAAACGGCTGCGAACTGGAGTTTCTTCTTCACGTAGTCGCGAATTTGAATGTCACTGTGCAAAAATTCCGGCATCTCCTGGGGAGAGGCATACCAGCGCGACCGCCAGTCGCGATTCACACCCAACCGGAATCCAATCGGATTAACTTTCTGACCCATAACTTATTTCGATGTCATCCTGAGCCACGAAACGGACCGATGACCTCTCGAACTCTGCTTTGTACCGACGAACCTCGCGGTCCGGCGAAATGGCGAGAGATTCTTTACTTCGTTCAGAATGACAATACATCATGATTTCTTTCCTTTCTTCGCTGCGTGTTTTGCCGGTTTCCCGCTTTTTGGCTTCGCCGGTGCGCCTTCTGCTTTTCCTTCCGATACCTTTTTCTTCGCCGTTTTTTGTTCCGCTTTCCGCGTCTCGCGTGTTTCGATTTTAATCTCGTCCGTCAACACGATGCGAATGTGGCTGCTGCGTTTTAAAATGCGGCTGCCGCTCCCGCGCGCCCGCGCCATCATCCGTTTCATCGTCGGCCCTTCGCCAACGATGGCTTCTTTCACCACCAGACCATCTACTTTGAGATTCGCGTTGTTCTCGGCGTTGGCCACTGCGCTCTTCAAGGTCTTGTTTACCAACGCAGCCGCTTTTTTGGGACTATACGCAACAATATCGAGCGCTGCCGAAACCGGCAGGCCCTGAATCTCGCGGGTGACTTCGCGCGCCTTAAACGGCGAAATCTTCGCGTACTTATATATCGCTCTGACTTCCATACCTCGTTAAAATTGTTAAAAGGATCACATCGTTAAAACGGGATCCCCTTCCCCCATTTTAACATTGTAACTCTTTTAACCTTTTTAACCCTTCCTCACCTCACACTCACATCTGGCCGGGCATCGACTTCGAGTCGATCTCCCACCTTAATTTTTTCCTTTCCAGATTCCTGAATGATCGCGCCGCAAATCCGCTCACGCACATCCACTACCCGCAGTCTCGCCACGACCTCATCGCCGCGCTTCACTCGCAGGGGCATTCCAATTTTGACACCCTCGCGCGCGCCCAAATTACCAACTACAAATGACCATTCCTCCTTCATTCCGATGACGCTGCCATCGAGCAGCGATCCGATCTTCGGCTGCGCCTTGCTCGACGTATCGACTAGTGCGTTCAACGACCGCAATTGCGCTTCTACATCCATTCGCGCCTGTGCATCGCCGCCTTCTGCCGTTTTCAGATAGCGCAACATCGCTTCTGATAACTGCATCATTTGATCGCGGTATTGATCACGTTCCTTCTGCGCCAGCTGCAAATCGCTCACAGCGGTCAGCAACCGTTGCTCCAGTTTCGCGCGGTCCTTGCTTGCTGAAGCCAATCCGAGCGCTTCCATCCGCAATTCAAGATCTGCGAATTTTCGCCGAAACAATTCCGCTTCGGCATTCGACTCGGCCAGAGTGCTCGTCAGCGTTTGCACCGTTTGCTGGCTCAGTGACAACTGCCGACGCAATTCTTCTTTCTGCGAAAGTAATTGCGTCACTTCCGAAGGCGACATGGACAATTGCGGGCTGGTCGACGGAGCAGGCGTGCTTGCCACTACCGCGCTCACACTCTCATTCTTGGAATCTGTCAAAGAACTATCTCTGTCTGCGTCGGCGCCGTAGCTAACCAACACTCCCACCGTTGCGATGTGTGACATTCCGACTGCCATTTTTGGCAATCGCAACCCGCAAATCGCTAATCGCAAATTCAATTTACTTCGTCACTTTCGCCGTGTGCGAACCGTGTTTCTTAAACACGCGCGTTGGCGAAAATTCGCCGAGCTTGTGACCCACCATGTTTTCGGTCACGAAAACAGATTGGAAACTCTTTCCGTTGTGAACCAAAAACGTGTGGCCGACAAAATCCGGCGTTACCATCGAACGCCGCGACCAGGTTTTGATCGGTTTCTTCGCGCCCGAATTGTTCATCTTGTCGATCTTCCCCAAAAGGTGGGATTCGACGAAGGGTCCTTTCTTCAATGATCTGGCCATAAATGTCAAATTTGTAACCGCTCCGGCCTGCCGGGCCGCAGACGACGCCGACGGAGCGCTGTGGTTACACCTTCTTCCTCGCCCGTCTCCTTTCCAAAATGAACCGATCGCTCGGTTTATGCTTCGCCCGCGTTTTAAATCCTT